>NZ_JAODMP010000066.1 GCF_025464835.1 Mycetocola sp.
TTTGTTGCGGGGGCAGGATTTGAACCTACGACCTCTGGGTTATGAGCCCAGCGAGCTACCGAACTGCTCCACCCCGCGGCACAAGAAGTACTCTAGCACGGGAACGGATGGGGGGCGAATCGGCGAGTCCGGCGAGGTCGCCGAAGGCATGCGACGGTTCCAGGACGCAGAGAAAGCGTCAGAGATATCGCCGACGCAGCTCGGCGACCTCGTCGGGGTCCAGCGTCCGTGCGGGCCGTCCGCTGAGAAAGACATGCAGGCGCGCCGTCTCCTCGATCTCTTCGGCAGCAGCTGCGGCCGATTCCAGGGTCACCGCGGAGACCAGGGAACCGTGGTTGGCGAGCAGCAGGGACCGGGAATCGCGCGCGGCATCGGCAATGGCCAAGGCAAGGCCCCTGTCGCCCGGCGGAAAGTACGGGATGCGACGCTGCTCTTCGGCTGGTTCTAGCTCGACAGCGCGATGGGGCGGCATCGCCTCCGGCTTCTGCTCGGAGGCCGGTGCCGCCCTCTCCGTATTGCCGTGGGCTGGGCATGTCTGGCGTCGTAGAGGTTCGATGCGAGAAAGCGGGTCTGCTCTTCCAAGCCAAGCTCCTGAGCGAGCGTGGGCGCCTGCCGGGTCGCAGCCACCGAGAAGTCCAGTCCGAGAACGGATGCCCCACGCTGGGCAAGTGTCAGCGCGTCCGCGCCGAAATCGCATCGCAGGTGCAGCACACGTTTGCCGGACAGGTCAGACCGTTTGTCCGCACCTGGCAACAGCTGGGAGAGTTCTGCCTCGTCGACCCGGGTGAGCCGTCCGGCGCCCGCCCGCAGCTGCCCCTGATCGTCGAAGGCACTGAACATGTGGATGAGGACCCGTTCGTCCCAGTGCGCTCGGTTGGCGTCGAGCCACTCGCCCGAACCGAGGTCGACACCGCGTGGGGAGCCTGACGGAATCTCGGTCACGCGCCCCACGCTACCGGGTCGGTCAGCGGTTGAGCAGCGCGAGTGCCCTGCCGAGAGCGTCATTGAGTCGTGCATCGGCTTCGCCGTACGCCGCCCAGTCGCCTTCGGCCAGTGCCGCGGACTTGTCGTCCATCGCGGTCTTCGCCTCGGCCAGGACAGCGCGCAGAGCCTGGTCGGCTGCGGGGTCACCGGTGCTCGGCTCGGTGGGCGTGGATGGCTCCGCGCCTGGCTCGGTCGGCTCTGTCGGCACCTCGGGGGCCGGCGTTCCGGTATCCGCTGTGTTTCCGTCGCCGGCATCAGCGCCCGAGTCACCGCCGAACAGCGAGTCAAGAGCCTGATCCAGGGTGTCCTCGAACGCGATCTGGTCGCCGAACGCCACAAGGACCTTCTGGAGCAGCGGGTAGCTCGTCTCACCGGTCGACTGCACGTACACCGGCTGAACGTAGAGCAGTCCGCCACCGACCGGGAGCGTCAGCAGGTTGCCGTTGAGCACCTTCGACTGCCCCTGCTTCAGCAGGTTGATGAGTGAGGAGACTTCAGGGTCGGTGTTGAAAGCGTTTTGCACCTGCCCCGGGCCGGGAACCGTCACATCCTTCGGCAGGGTCAGCAGCCTGAGCTTGCCGTAACCATCTCCGGGTTTGCCCGACTCGGCACCGGCATCCGCGTCCACTGCGAGATACCCGGTCAGCACGCTGGAGGCGCTGTCGCCCGTGCCCCGAGGAACGAATGTGGAATACAGCGAGAAGGTCGGCGCTTCCTGGCCAGGCATCTGCAGGGTCAGGTAGTACGGCGGTTGCAGAGCTGCCTCTGCGGCCTCGGACTGGGGGTCGGCCGGTGTCGACCAGGCGTCTGTCCGTGAGTAGAACTTGCCGGCATCCGTCACGTGGTACTGCCCGAGGATCTGGCGCTGTACCTTGAACAGGTCTCCCGGGTAGCGGACGTGGCTCATGAGCTCACCGCTCATCTCCGACATCGGCTTCAGGGTCGACGGGTAGATCTTCTGCCACGTCTTGAGGATGGCGTCGTCGGTGTCCCAGGCGTACAGGGTCACCGATCCGTCGTACGCGTCGACAGTGGCCTTCACCGAGTTGCGGATGTAGTTGATGTCGTCGAGCCCGAACCGCTGGTCGTTCGTCGCGGAGTCGGCGATCGCCGTGGAGAGGCCGACGGTGCGCGAATACGGGTAGGCGTCCGAGGTGGTGTACCCGTCCACGATCCACACCACACGGCCGTCGACGACGCTCGGGTACGGGTCGGAGTCGAGCGTCAGGTACGGCGCCACCTTCTTCACACGGGTCGCCGGGTCACGGTCGTACATGATCTGCGACTCGCTGGTGACATCGTCGGAGAGGAAGATCTGCTCCGACTGGAACTTCAGCGCGTACACGAGTTTGTTGAGCACCGAGTCCAGCTTGGGCCCGGCGTCGCCCTTGAACGTGTTGTACGTTTCGGATGCGCCGTCCTCGCCTGACGGGAAGTCGAGTTCAACAGGCTTGTTGCCCTTCGGGGCGCCGACGATGGAGTACTCAGGCGAGGCCTCACCGAAGTAGATGCGGGGCTCGAACTTGCCGAGCGCACCGGAGGTCGGGATGCCGGACTCGAGGAAGACCGGCTGCCCGTCGACCGAACGCTGGTTGCCGTATGCGGCGACGAGGCCGTAGCCGTGGGTGTACACGAACGTGTTGTTCACCCAGGTGTCATCGGGGTCCTGACGCAGCTCACGGAGCGCAACCACAGCGTCCTGGCTTTCTCCGTCGACCTGGTAACGGTCGACGTCGAGAGTCGGCGCGAACGCGTAGTAGTTCTTGAATCGCTCGAGCTGAGAGATCGAGGGGCTGACGAGTGCCGGGTCGATGATCCGAATGGATGCGGTCGTCTCGGCGTCTTCGCGGAGTGCGCCCGCCGTGGCATCCGTTGTCGCGTTGTACGGAATCTCCTCGAGGTCCGCGACGTCGTATGCGTCACGGGTGAGGTCGATGTTCCGCTGGATGTACGGGGTTTCGAGCGACTTCGCGTTCGGGTCGACCTGGAAACGCTGCACGACCCACGGGTATGCGGTCCCGACCAGGAGGCCGGCGACGAGCAGGAGGGCCGTTCCGACGACGGGCAGCCGCCAGCGGCCGATGAACGCCGTGATGAGGAACAGCACGGCGACGAGCGTGGCGATACCGGCGAGGATGACCCGGCCAGGGATCGTGGCGTTGTCGTCTGTGTAGTTGACCCCGGTGATCAGGTCACCGGTCTGGTTCAGCGTCACGTATTGGTCGAGCCAGATCGACACCGCCTGAAGCGCGATGTACAGCGCGGCGAGGATGGCGATCTGAATGCGGGCTGCCTTCGAGATGCGCAGCTCGTGGCCGGTGACTCGGATCGAACCGTACAGGTAGGTGACGGCGATGGTCAGCAGCGTCGCGAGGAGGATGACGGCGGAGGCGAAGCCGACGAGGCCACGGAAGAACGGCAGCTCGAAGAAGTAGAACGAGACGTCGAGCCCGAACTGCGGGTCGACGTTACCGACGGGCGTGCGGTTCAGCCACATCAGAACGACTTCCCAGCGGGTCGCCGCGGCGAACCCTGCGAAGAGGCCGAGCACGACGGGGATGCCATAGGTGGCCAGGCGGCGCAGCGGCTCCACAAGTTCCTGGTACCGATCCAGCTGGCTGCTGAGCTTCGCGTACACGGGACGCAGACGGTACGCAAGCATGATGCTTGCCCAGACCGGGAGAGCCATCCCGAAAAAACCGATGACGAACATGACGCCGGAGGCGATCCACTGGGTGGTCAGCACGGTGGCGAAGCCGAGCTGTTCGAACCAGAGGAAGTCCGAGTACAACCCGGCGAAGATGAAGAACGCGACGACGAGCACGCCGACCACAGCTGCCGTGATGGCGAGCGGGGCTCTACTGCGGTTCGGTGCGGGACGGGCTGATGCTGATGGAGCGGATGTCACGTGTGGCCTCTGTCAATTTTCGGGTTCTGTCACAAGTCTATGGGGCACAGAGCGTTACTGGCTGGGAGCTAGCCCGCTGCCTCCGCCAGTTCACATGAGGCGAGCGCGTCGATCCCTTTGGAACTGGCGACAGCATCCAGTGCGGCCAGCGCATCGTCGAGCGTTGCGACGCTGAGAACGCGGATGCCGTCCGGCACGTGCCCGACGACTTCGTTGCAGTTCGCCTCAGGCGCGAGGAAGTATTCCGCGCCGGCGTCGACAGCTCCGTAGAGCTTCTGCCGGATGCCGCCGATCGGTCCGACAACGCCTTCAGCGTCGATCGTTCCGGTTCCCGCAACCTGTTCCCCGCCGTTGAGCGCACCGGGGGTCATCTTGTCGATGATGCCGAGGGCGAACATCATGCCGGCACTCGGCCCGCCGACGTTGTCGAGCTGGATCGTGACGTCGACGGGAAAGTCGTAGAGAACCTTCGTAGCGACGCCGATGATGCTCGTGCTTTCGCCGTCGGCCGCCGTCGCGTCCACCGGAGTGATCGACACGGTGGTCGGCACCCCGGCGCGCGCCACCTCGAACACGGCCGCCGACTGGGTGCCGTTCTCAGCGATCGCCTTTCGGAGGGACACCAGATCGGAGACGGCGACATCGTTGACCGCGAGGATCTCATCGTCGACCTTGAGCTTGCCGTCTGCCGGCGCACCGTCGGCGACCTGGCCGACGGCGAGCTGCGCGGGGAACTCGTAGTCGAGTTCGGTCAGGGCCGCGGCGACGGCATCCTGCTGCGAATCGACCATCAGTGCCGCGTTCTCCGCTTCGCGTTCCTCTGTCGTCACACCTTCGGGGAACACCGACTCAACCGGGACGATCGCCTTACTGGGCGCGAACCAGGCGAGTGCCACTTCGAACCAGCTCGGCCGTTTCTCCCGGTTGCCGACCGCCTGAACGGTGAGCATGTCGAGCGACCCGCTGGTTTCGTAGGTCTTGGCATCTTTCACCGTCACCAGCGGGACTTCCTTGTCCTTGATCGTGACCGAACCCAGCGTGTTGAACACCGGCCCTGGCTGCTGGATGACGTACGGAGACGGCCAGAAGGAGAGCCCGAGGAGGATCACGACAGACACGGCGAGCGCCAGCCAGCCGCGGTTACGACGCCGGCGAGCCGACTCCATCCCCGCGATGTCGGCCTCTGTGTACAGCGCCTGGGCTCCGGGTTGGGGCGGGTGTTCGAGAAACAGACTCATCGTGCCTTTCGGGTGTTCGCGGCGGGCGGACACCTGCCACGGGCAGCCACGCGAATCTCAGAGGATCAACGACTAGCGTAGATCCCGCAACCGAATGCTGTCTGAAAGGTGGCCTCTGTGCCCGACGAATCCGACAAAAACCCCGAGGACGAGTTCCGTGACATGCTGCGGCAGTTTCTCGCGGGCAACGCGGGCATCGACCCAAGCCAGCTCGCCGGCGCGGCGGGCCTTCCGGGTGACCCCGCCTCGGTCAACGCCATGATCAGCCAGCTCCGGAACGCTCTGCAGGGTGCCGGTGATGGCAAGATCAACTGGCAGGCCGCCACCGACCAGGCTGTCACCCTCGCCACGAACGACGCTGTTCCCGCGAGCACCCAGCAGCGGGCGGCGCTGGACCAGGCCTTCTCGGTCGCCGCGCTGTGGCTCGACGATGTGACGGGCATCAGCGAGTTGACGAACGTGCCGCGGCTTCTCACCAGGGCCGAGTGGGCGCGCGCGACCATGCCCGTGTGGAGTCAGCTCGCCGAACCGGTTGCGACGAGTATTTCGGATGCTCTCACCGGTGTTCTCCGCGACCAGGCCCCCGAAGAGTTCCAGGGCATGGTCGAAAACGCCGGCGCACTCCTCAGGAGCATCGGCGGCGCCTTGTTCGCCATGCAGCTCGGACAGGTCGTTGGGCAGCTCTCCACCGAGGTGGTCTCGGGAGGCGACATCGGCATCCCCCTGCTCGATGACAACCAGGCGGCCATCCTGCCGCAGAACGCGACCGCGTTCGGCGAGGGGCTCGACATACCTGACGACCAGGTTCAGTTGTACCTCGCGGTTCGCGAGATCGCCCACGCCCGCCTGTTCCGGCACGCACGCTGGCTGCGCCTGCACCTCATCTCGTCGATCACCGAGTTCGCGCGTGGCATCCGGATCGACACCGACCGGCTCGAGAGCCTCGCCGCGAGCTTCGACCCGTCCAACCCTGAGGAACTGCGCCAGGCGATGGTCGACGGCTCCCTGATCCCGCCGAAGACGGATGCCCAGCTGGGCACGCTCGCACGTCTGGAGACCACCCTCGCCCTGGTCGAAGGCTGGGTCGATGTCGTGACCGCTCGCGCGTCATCGCGGCTCCCCAAGGCCGACGCGATCGCCGAGACGGTTCGCCGTCGGCGTGCGACGGGCGGGCCGGCCGAGTCGGCGTTCTCCACGCTCGTCGGTCTTGAGCTCCGGCCCCGCCGGCTCCGGGAGGCGGCGTCGATGTGGCAGCAGATCACGGACGCCGTCGGCGACGAGGGGCGCGACGCCCTCTGGGCGCACCCCGATGTCCTTCCGACCGGTGAGGACATCGACGACCCGGCTGCGCTCATTGCGCGCCTGGAAGCGCGTGCCCGTGGTGAGGTTCCCGAGCCTGACGATTTCGACACGGCTCTCGAGGACCTGCTCCGCGGCGAGAACGGCCCCTCGAAGGACGACACGCCGCCGGTGGTCTGACCCGGGCTTCGCGCCAACGGCGTGGCGTGGTGAGGGCTCCCGAGTTGTGACAGCGGCAACAACCATTCCGGACCCCTCACGCATCCGGAACGACATCGGGGAACGACCACCGAATCCCGCGCTGTGGATAACCCGCACGCTTGACCGGTGCGTACGGCATGATCTCCGGCATGATCCTCCGTCTCGATCCCCGCTACCCGGTCGTCTGGCGGACGACCACATCACTGCAGATCGGCGCGGAGCATCCGATCGCGCGGCTCGACGCGGTCACGCCGGCCGTTGAGCACCTGCTCGGCGCGGTGATGGCGGGCACCAGCCGGGGCCAGCTCGACCGGCTGGCGGCACGTGTCGGCGCCCGGCCGTCAGAGGTTGCTCGGTTCCTCGCCGACATCACCCCGGCGCTGACCGCCCCGGAGACGTCCACCGGGAAGCCGGCCTGGATCGTCGACGGTAACGGCACGACGGCCGACGGCATCCGTTCTCTTCTGCGTTCCTCCGAGTTCCCCGAGGCCGGCCACACGATGCGGCCAGGCGTCGCCGTGCTCGTCGCTACCCACGTCATCGATCCGCGGCGATACGTCCGCTGGCTCAGCCTCGACATTCCCCACCTTGCGGTGGTCTACACCGACATCGGTGTGCAGATCGGCCCGCTCGTGGAGCCGGGCGCCGGCCCGTGCCTGCACTGCCTGGCTCGGGAACGCACCGACGCGGATGCCGCGTGGCCGGTGATGGCGTCGCAGCTTCTGGGCCAACCGTCGCTGGCGGAGCAGGAACCGCTCATCAGCGAGGTCAGAGCACGGGTGGCCAGGATCGTGACGGCGCGACTCGGGAACGGGTCAAACGACCTCGTCTCGGCGTCGCTCAGGATCGACGGGTTCCGGGTGTCTGGGAGCCTGACCGCGCACCGGCCACACCCGGATTGCGGATGCCGATCTCTGTCAGGAAACGGGATCGCTCCCGCGGCTGCGGGGAACGCCCCGAGTGCTCCGCCCATGACATGAACAACCGCGACCTCGCCCTGGTGACGCCCACGTACAGAAGCCGCCGTTCCTCATCCACCTGTTCGAACGTCTTCGCATAGCTGATCGGCACGAGGCCCTCGCTGAGGCCGAGGAGGTAGACGGCATCCCATTCGAGACCCTTTGCGGAGTGCAGCGTGGCGAGGGTGACCGCTGACACCGTCGGTTCGTGCTGGCCGGCCTGCCGCTCCAGCAGTTCGTCGGTGAACTGCCGGAAGGTCGTGCCGGGCGCTGCCTGGTCGACAAGTCCCATGATCGCGTTCAGGGACTCCCATTTATCGCGCACCGCTCCCGCGACCTCCGGTGCCTGATGCGTCCAGCCGAGCGAGCGGAGCACGTCGCTGACCGACTTGAACAACGGTTCCCCGGTGACCGACACCGATGCCCCGCGAAGCGCCATGATCGCCTGCCGCACCTCAGGCAGGTCGAAGAACCGTTTGCTGCCGCGCAGCAGGTAGGGGATGCCGGCGTCGCCCAATGCGGTCTCGAGCGCGGCTGACTGCACATTCACCCGGTAGAGGATGGCGATGTGCTCGGGTTTGGTGCCTGCCGCGATCTGCTCAAGCACCGACTGGGCGATCGCCCTCGCCTCGGCCATGTCGTTCGGGTATGAGGTGATGTCCGGCTGCCTGTGGCTGTCTGCGCTGCGGCTGGCGTGGAGGCTGAGCGCCCCTGGGCGTCCGCGCATCAGCCGGTTGGCGGTGTCGACGATCTGGGGGGTTGAACGGTAGTTCTGTTCGAGACGCACGACCGTGGCATCCGGGTGACGCGCCGGAAAATCGAGGAGGAAGTCACTGCGGGCGCCGGCGAAGGAGTAGATGGTCTGGCTGGCGTCGCCGACCACGCAGACGTCGTTCCTGCCGCCGATCCACAGTTCGAGGAGTTGCTGCTGCAACGGCGACACGTCCTGGTATTCGTCGACGACGAAGAACCGGTACTGCTCGTGCACCTGCATCGCGACGGCCGGTTCGGTCTGGATCATTCCTGCGCAGGCGAGGAGAACGTCTTCGAAATCGAGTTGGCGGCGTTCGTCCTTGAGATCCTCGTATGCCTGTTGCATCGCCGCCACCTGGTCCACCGTGAGGTTCTGAGGTGCCGGCCGGTTCGCGGCAGCGTACTGTTCCACGCTGAGCCCGGACACCTTGCGCCACTCGACTTCGGCGGCGATGTCACGAAGCGTCGCCGTGTCGAGTTTGAGGTGAAGCCGCTCGGCGGCGTGCCCGAGCATCTTTCCTTTGCTCGTGATGAGCGCAGGCATGATCCCTCCGACGGTGTGCGGCCAGAAGTAGTTGAGCTGGCTGAGCGCGGCGGCGTGGAAGGTACGGGCAGCGACTCCCCCTGCGCCGAGGTGTCGAAGCCTGCCCCGGAGTTCCGCTGCGGCCCTGTTCGTGAAGGTGAGGGCCATCACCCGGTTCGCGGCGTAGGTTCCGGTGGCGACCCCGTGCGCGATCCGGTGGGTGATCGCCCGGGTCTTGCCGGTACCCGCACCGGCGAGCACACAGACAGGACCCCGCAGCGCCTCGGCGGCTACACGCTGGTCGTCGTCGAGTCCGGCAAGGAGGTCGCTGGGTTCGGTGCGGCTCATGCCTGGGGAACTGTGGATCGAGCGGACGCGGTCCGAGCCGATTCGTCCAGGTCTCCCCCGCCGTCGGCGACGAGCCACAGGTCGATCAGATGCCTGGCGATCGAGGTCTTGCCCGGCAGCAGCAGGGTGGCGGATTCCTCGCGGAGCTGTTCCCTGCTGAACCACCGCAGATCCACGATCTCCTCACCGTCTGGCCTGAGGTCACCTGGGTCGACACCGGCCGCGACACGAGCGGAGAATCCGAGCATCATCGACCGCGGGAACGGCCACGGCTGGGAACCGAGGTAACGCGGGTTCTCAACGGTCAGCCCGGATTCCTCGGCGATCTCGCGGCAGACGGCGTTCTCCAGCGATTCGCCGGCCTCGACGAAGCCGGCGAGGAGCGAGTAGCGCCCAGCGGGCCAGAGGACGTTGGATCCGAGCAGGAGGCGGTCGTCGTCGTCGAGGACCAGGACGATGACCGCCGGATCGGTGCGTGGGAAGATCTCGTTCAGACAGGCGGGGCAGCGCCGCGACCAGCCGGCGAGTTCCGGAACCGTGGCGGCTCCGCACCGAGGACAGTGGCCGCTGGACGCGTGCCAGTTCGTCAGGGCGACGGCCGCGGTCAGCAGGGCGGAGTTCCCGGCGCCGAGGGAGTCGCCGGAGTCGCGGAGCGACACCCAGCGTTCAGGATCCGGCTCGATCACCGCCGCCGCCGCGTCCGTGATCACCGCGCCGACGATCGGCGCGCCGATGTCAGCGTCGGTGTCCGGTTCGGTCGACCGTCCGAGGTAGAACAACACGTCCGCGTCAGCGGCAGCAGCTGCCGGCGAGAGCGCGAGCCGGTCGCCGGCCATCGGGGCCTTGCCGTTCCAGAGCGGCAGAACCCGGCAGGCCGGGTCCACCGCGAGTTCGGCGAAGAGTTCAGGCCGGACCCGTGCGTCCGCGTCGCGGTTCACGGCGCCGCGCGCGAGGGGAAGATCGGCAAGCGCACCAAGGTCCAACAAAAAAGCACTCCCACGTGAAAGGCGTGGCGGATGACCGCCACGGGGCTGGGCAACCTAACCTAGATGCCATGGCCAGATCGCATCTCACTCTAGCCGCGTTGGCTACATCAGCCGTCGCGGACCTGCAGATTCTCGGCGCAGGCCCCTTCGGGCACGGCACCACCGGTGATTTCGACTCGGCGCTTCTGCGCACCAGCGACGACCGCGAACTCGTGGTCAGGGTGCCGGCGAACGAGCGTGCCGCGAGCGAGCAGTCCGTCGAACTCATCGCACTCCAGGCGATGACCGCCGGGATCCGGAGCCGCCTCCCGTTCCACGTGCCGACCGTGGTCGGACAGGGGTCGACCCGCGGAACACGTGTCGTCGTCTACGAGTACCTGCCCGGTTACACCGTCGAGGCGTCTGGCATTCCAGCCGGTGACGGCGTCGCGACGTCCATCGGTGCGGCGATCGCCGCCATCCATTCCCTCCCCGGTTCCTTCGTGGCTGAAGTGGGTCTTCCGCACCTGACCGCCGCCGAATGCCGCAACGAAGCCCGCAGCGTCATCGAGCGGGCCACATCCACACGGCTGCTCCCGACCGCCGTGCGCAAACGGTGGACGGATGCCGCCGCCGACGACTCGCTCTGGCAGTTCCAGCCGACCGTGATCCATGGATCCCTCGGTGCGGAATCCTTCGTTCTGACCGACCACAGCGTCGGCTCGATCGCCACAGGGGTGCTGGGGTGGAGTTCCCTCCGGGTCGGCGATCCGGCTCGTGACCTGCACTGGCTCAGCGGCACCGGCGAGGCCGCGGAGAGCATCCTGGCCGCCTACCGTTCGTCATCCGCGAGGCATCACGACCGGCTCCTGGTGCAGCGCTCCATGCTCCACGCCGAGCTCGAACTCGCCCGCTGGCTGCTCCACGGTGTTGACTCCCGCGATCAGGGCATCATCGACGACGCCGTGAGCCTTCTCGACGGTCTCGTGGATCATGTCCTCGGCGACCTCATGAATCCGCTGTCGCCGCAGACCGGACCGATCATGGCCGTGTCCGATGTCGAAGACATGCTCACGCGCACCCCACCGTCGACCGCTGCCTCTGGTTCGTCCGGGATCGGCATGGAGACCGACAGTTATGACCGCTCAGAACTCCAGGCCGTCTTCGGCCGCGACGCCGAACATGTCGGCGACCGGAATCGCGTCGATGACGTGAGCGGACGCTCCTTCCCAGGAGCCGTCCCCGCGGACCACGACCGGGATGCCGTCGAGACGGGCCCGATCGACATTGTCTCGTCGAACAGCGTCTCGTCGAACAGCGTCGCGTCGAACAGTGCTGTGTCGGACATCATCGCCGCGAAAGGCGACCGTGGCGACGCCGGTTACACGGCCGAACTGGATTTCTCGGCGCTTGAGGCCGCGGAGTCCGGCGAGATCACTCCGCTGGCCCAGCGGCGCCCGAGCTCCTCCGCTGAATAGAGGGTCGCCGGCCGGATCACCCGATCCTCGGTGACGTAGTAGAAGACGGCATCGATTCTCTCCACCGGCACCTTCCTCCACTGCGCGTAAGCGAGGCGGTACAGGGCGAGCTGGTACTGGCGTTCCTCCAGCTCGGCGGCCGACGAGGGAGCTTTACCGGTCTTCCAGTCAACGATCTGGTACCAACCGTCCCGTTCGTAGACGGCGTCGAGCTTGCAGATGATGATCTGGTTGCCGAGGACGAAGTTGATCTCCCGTTCAACCTCCACAGGGCGAAGGTCTGCCCATTCGGATGCCTCGAACGTGCGTTTCAGCACGGCGAGCTCTTCGAGTTCCCGCTGCTCGAGGGGCAGCAGGGTGCCGGGGGCCTCGTCGATGTCTTGTTCCAGGAAGCCGGAATCGAGCAGTTCCTGCCCTCCCGCGATCCCGGCACGTTGCTCCACCCAGGTGTGGAACAGCGTCCCCAGCCGCGTCTGCCGATATGGGCGTTCCGGGAGCGGTCGGCGCATCCGGGTCGCGAGGCCAGCGGCATCCGTCACGTACTCCTTGAATCGGGATGCCGGCACCCGGTCGGGCAGGACGACGTATTCGTCTGCGGAGAGCCGCGCCTCGCGTTCGGCGAGGAGCAGCGCGATGTCGTTCGACCAGATCGTGGGCAGGGTGGGGTCGGCGGACCGCACCGCCTCCGCGGCGGCCGCCACTGTTGCCCGTCGTGCCCCGAGCGGGTCCAGGGGCCAGGAAACCTCGTTCTGTGTGCCGGCGAGCGGATTCTCCTCGAACTGGGATTCGTCGGGTAGCCCGTCGCAGCTCGACGGAACGGCGGCGGCGATCTCACGAAGGAATTGACCAGGCCCTCGCGGTTTCGACTGGGTCGCCCAGAACGACCCGCTGGCCAGGAGTGCGTCCTTCGCCCGGGTGACGGCGACATACGCCAGCCGGCGTTGCTCGGCCGAGTTCCTGTCGTCGAGACCCTCGCCGAACGCCGTGTACGCGGCGTCGAAGTCCGCCTGGGTTTCGGCGCCGCGCCAGGCAAGAGTCGGCAGCTCGTCGCGGTCACCTCGGAACTCATACGGCAGTTCACCGAACGCCGTCCAGCCGCGTTTGCTCCGCAGCGTGCCTGGCAGTTCGTCAGAGACCATCCGCGGCACGGCGACGCTGTCCCATTCCAGGCCCTTCGAGCCGTGGATGGTGAGGATCTGCACGGTTCCCGGTTCGGGGTCCTCCCCGCGCGGGCTCAGATTCTCACGCCGCTCCGCCTCGGCCAGCCAGGAGAGGAACGGTCCGAGGCTTCCTCCTTCTGCGACCGCAAGGTATGACGCGATCTGCTCCGAGAAAGCGTCAAGGCTCGGCTGGCCAAGCGGATTCTGCTCGTTCGCCGCCACCTCGATGTCGAGCTGCAGCTCCTGCACGACCAGGTTCACGAGGTCGTACAGGTCGAGCCCTGACCTGCGGCGGAGCGCGGCCAGCTGGCGGGCGACGAGTCGCATCCGGCGGATACCTTCCGCACTGAATTCGCGGAGAGCCGAGTGATTGGCGGGCGCTGTCTGGAGGAAGTCAAGCGCGTCCACGATCGATTTGCCGTCGTCATGCGCGGCCGAAGCCGCGATCCTGTCTCGAACGTCCTCGGCGATCAGACGCTGGGACAGGTCGCGGTCGGCGAGCCAGCGCGCGAGTCCGCTCAGCGCCTTGATGTCGCGGGTGCCGATCCGCCAGCGTGCGCCGGTGAGCAGCCTGACCAGTTCCGAACCTGCTGTCGGGTCGTGAAGGACGCGCAGGGCCGCGACGAGGTCGACGATCACCGGCTGCTGAAGCAACCCGGCGACGCCGAGGATGTGGAATGGCACGTTATTGCGTCGGAGGGCATCGGTGAAGACGTCGACCTTCTTCAGCGACCGGCAGAGCATCGCCGCTGTGCGCTGCTCGTCTTTCGCCGACGGGCGCGCGAGTTCTGCGGCGAGCCAGCGCGCGACGGCATCCGCCTCTTCGACGACGGTCTCGGCGAAGACCACGTCGATGGCGCCAGGACCCGCGAACGGCGAACTGGCCAGCCGGCGGACCGGGACGTGCGGGGTCGCCGGAAGCGGGTCGACGATCGCGTTGGCGGCGTCGAGCACCCGGCCTGAGTTGCGCCAGCTCGTCGACAAGGCATACGCGTCGGCCGCGCCAGAGGGCGAGAAGTCGGCCGAGAACCTGGCGAGGTTCGCGGCGCTGGCACCGCGCCACCCGTAGATCGACTGGTTCGGGTCGCCGACGGCCATCACCGGCGAGCCGGAGAAGAGCCGCGCCAGCAGATCGGTCTGCACCACCGAGGTGTCCTGGTACTCATCCAGGATGACGACTCGGAACCGTGACCGGTATTCCTCGACCACCCGGGGTACCCGCCGGCAGATCTCGAGCGCGAGTGCGACCTGGTCGCTGAACTCGACGAAGCCGAGCCGCTGTTTCTCGGCCGAGAAACGCTCGGCGAGGTCGACCAGCAGGCCCAGCGACTGGATGTCGGTGACCGCTTCGGTCACCGATTTGAACGGCACCGTTTTGCGTGAGGAGCCATCATGGATGGGAAGCTCGCCGAGGCTGAGGAACCGTGTCGCGAACGAACGGATGTCGTCGGTGCGCCCGGCCGCGTCGTTGTCGCTGAGCGCGTGGCTGAGCGACAGAACCGCAGCCGTGACCTGGTCGACGCTTTTGTCGATGCCGACGAGCCGGTCGTCTGCGCTGTCCACGACGATCCGCCGAGCGAGGCGCCAGGCGGATGCCTCGGTGATCACTGTCGCGTCTGGTTCGCGTCCGATGAGGCGCGCGTACTCCCGGAACAGTCCGCTGGCGAAGGAGTTGTATGTGGCGATCGTCGGCGCTTCGAGCACATCGATGACCGCATCCGGGTTCTCGTCCTGCTGCAGATCCTGGAGCTGTCCGATGCGCCGGCCCACCCGTTCGGCGAGCTCACCCGCCGCTTTGCGAGTGAAGGTGAGGCCGAGGATCTCGGGCACCCGCACCTTGCCGTTGGCGAGGAGCCAGACGATCCGGTTCGCCATCGTCTCCGTTTTGCCGCTGCCGGCACCGGCGACAACCAGGGCGGGGGCCAGGTCTGCCTCGATCACCGACACCTGCTCGTCGGTGGGTTCGGGGAGCCCGAGCCTCGCCGCGATCTGCCTCGCTGACATCGCGCTGTTCGACGCGGCGGTCATGCGCTCACCGCGGCGACGAGGTGGATGCGGTACATGGGGTCTGCCTTCGGGTCGCGGTCGTCGAGGTTCGGGTTTCCGGTGAACTCAGCAGCGGCCATCCCGTGCCCTGCGGTCACCACCCGCTCGGTGAATGCGCTCCGTTCCTCGTCGGACATCGGCTGTTGGGTGAGCACCTTGTAGCCCTTGCCTCTCGCGCCACCCGACACGTACAGCAGGCTTGCGCCGCCGGACGGGTCGTCCGTCGTCGTCCCTCCGACGGCGCCGGCTGCCAGCGCCAGCTGGTAACCGCCGAGCTGCGGGTTCTCGTCGACTTTTGCTTTGGTCGGTGCGTTCTTGCCGGTCTTCAGGTCCACGATGACGATCTCGCCGCTGGGCAGGCGCTCGACCCGGTCGATGGTTCCCGTCAGCTTCACCTGCCCAATGGTCACCGAGAACCTGCCCTCGGCGCTGATCGTTTCGCTCCCGGCCCGCCGGAAATCGGTGAGGTACTCAGACAGGCCTTCGACGAGGCGGGAGGTCAGCCGCCGTTGCCGTTCCGCCAGCCACGGTGCTTCGAAGTAGAGCTCGGACCAGTGTTCGTCGATGTGCTTCCACAGTTGCTCGACGCTCACGTCCTGGTCGGTGAGCTCAGCCGCCGGGATCCGCCCGGCCTGCTCCATGGCGGCGTGCACAACGGTGCCGATGCCAGCGGCAAGCCCGGACGGCGCCGCGGCCATGGTGTCGATGAACCAGGCCAGTCCGGACTTCTCGAACGTTTCCAGTTTCGACGGGGACACCGGCACGATGGCATCCGGTTCGGTGAGATCCACAAGCGGAGCCGTCGTCGACGGCTCCAGGAGCCCGTACCAGTCCTCTGGATCGGCACCGGGCACGCCTTCGGCTGCCAGTCGGGCGAGAGCGGATGCCGCATGTGGGTCGGACGTGGTGACCAGACGCCGCCGGAGCGCACCGACCATTCCGCGGAGTGACAGCGGATGCTGGGCGTCGGCTCCCTGCAGCGGTTCGACAGCTCGAATCGCCGGGAATCGGAGGAAGGCCGATGGTTGTTCGTCATCGTTGACGGTGGCCGTGAGAACGACCTGCATGCGGGCTCGCGAGACCGCGAGGGCGAACATCCGCAGCTCGTCTGAGAGGACTTCGGCACGTGCGTCGAGGTCTGCGACAGGAAGGCCGGCGGAGAGCTGGCTGAGCGAATGCGGGTAAAGCAGGGACCCCCGCAGTTGCGGGTTGGGCCAGGCGCCGTCCTGAAGCCCGGCAACGATCACAACCTCGAACTCGCTGCCGACGACGGCGCTCGGCGTGCCGATGAACACGGCGTCGGCGGCGGACTGCGGGGTCAGGGAGTCCTCCGGCACTTCTGAGGCGAGGATCTCGTCGACGAAACGGCCCGCGGGTTCCGCCGGGTGTCGTTCGACGAATCGCTTCGCCGCGGTGAACAGCGCCATCACGCTGTCGAGGTTCCGGTTGGCTTCGTCGGCGGCGAGACCGGAGCCGAGCGCCTGCGCAGACCAGGTCGCGGCGAGACCGCTTCGGTCCCAGAACAGCCAGAGCAGTTCCTCGATGCTCGCACCGGCCTCAGCTGCCGCGCGCGCTTCGGCGAGGGTTTGGGCGAACCGGCCGGCTGCGCGGGCGGCGGCGGAGTCGATGGTCGCGAATCGCCCTGGCTGCCCGAGCGCGTCGAGCAGCAACTCGTCGCCGGATCGGTTGCCGTTGCCGGCGAGTTCTTCGTGCCGGAGCGACCGGCGGACACGGCGGAGCGAAATGCCGTCGAGGCCGCACAACGGCCCGGTCAGGAGGGACGTGACGAGTTCTGGCGTCGCTTCGGTGCGCCCGAGCACGAACGCCACAGCGGAGAGAAGCTGGGCAGATGCGAATTCCGCGCGGATCGTCCGCCCGCCAGCAGGAGTCGCGGTCGGAACCTCCGCGAGGGCGAGTGCCCTCGCCAGGACGGGGATCGTCGCGCCTGAACGCACGATCACGGCAAGACGCGACCACGGGATTTCGCCGAACAGGTGATGCTCGCGGAGCACTCGCGCGATCTGCTGGTGCTCAGCGGCCGTCGAGGAGGCCTCGATCCGCACGATCGGCGGCGGGCTCTCGAGCGGGAAGGCGTCGCGTTCAGCTGCGACAGCCGAGCGGTGGGCGATGGCACCGGCCGCTCCGACGCGTTCGGTCACCTGGCGTACGAGCGAGCGAATGTCGGTGCCGTGCCTGTACGACGTCGACAGGCTGCGCCGGTGCACCGGCACACCGAGAGCCGGACCGAGGCCCGCCAGAGCCGCCGGGTCCGAGCCGCGGAACGTGCTCGATGCGACGTCCGGGTCGCCGAACGCGATCACAGCGACACCGCGGCGGGCAAGTGCACGGAGCAGCCCGATCGCCGACGGCCCCTGCTCCTGGAAGTCATCGACAACGACGAGACGGAGCCCGTCGAGCCCGAAGCCGCGGTTGAGCTCGGTGGTGGCCTGTGCAACCAGCTCGGCCGAGTCGAGGTAGTCGGCACCGAAGCTGTCGACAACCTGTTCGTATTCGGCGATGAACCGACCGGCCGCAACCCATTCGGGTCTGCCCGTCTGCTGACCGAGCCTGATCAGGGAGTCTGGCCGCAGCCCGGCCTCGACCGTTCGCATCATCAGCTCCCGCAACTCCGTGCGGAACCCCTTGAGCCGGCGAACGTCCGCCACGAGCGGTTCGGGCCAGTCCGGGCCCGTGCCATCCGCCTCGTGATACGAGAGCAGTTCGGCGATCACTGTGTCCTGTTCGGCACCGGTCAGAAGTCGCGGTGCCTCCCGGCCATCAAGCGACGCCCGCGCCCCGACGATCTGGAACGCCACCGAACTGAGGGTCCTGGCGAGAGGTCCTGTCGTCGGGACGCTGACCCGCAGCGCGAGCCGGTCGCGAAGCGCAGCGGCAGCACGCCGGTTCGGAGCGAGCACGAGCAGTTCGGCGGGGTCGTAACCGCGGAGGACGATCCGATCGGCGACGAGCTCGACGACGGTCGACGTCTTGCCGGTGCCAGGGGCACCCGCGACGGCGGCGCTGGCACCGTCGGCAAGATCGAGGACCGCCTGCTGGGAGGCATCCGCAACCAGCGAAGCGGGCACAGCGGTGCTGCGTCTCGGACTGGTGAATCCTCGGATTGCCACGACAGCCAAGTTACCCGGCACCAGTGACACCGCCGGGACGCACGCCGGTGCCGCTGTTCGCTCTCGGCGAGGGCGTGCGGTCGAGGTGTGCACGGCAACTGCCGTAATGTTGCTGGTAACGCAAGGAAAGGTGCTTTTTCGTGGAGATCCGTATCGGTATTACCAACAGCGGGCGCGAGCTCAGCTTCGAGTCCGCTCAGACCGCCACCGAGATCGAGAAGACGATCTCAGAAGCACTGGGCTCCGAGAAGAGCTACTTCACCCTGAGTGACGACAAGGGCCGGCTGTACATCGTCCCGACCGCGGGCCTCGCCTATGTCGAGGTCGGCAGCGAAGAGACCCGCCGCATCGGTTTCGTCGGCTAAGCATCCCGGTGGAACTCCTCTTCGTCATCCTGTTCGGCGCCGCCGTCGGCGTCGCCGTGCATTACCCGCTGCCGTGGCGCGGCACCCACGGGATCGCCCTCATTCCCGCCGTCGCAGCGGGTGTCGCTGCGATCGTCTGGGTGGCGCTGACCTGGCTCGGGTGGGCGTGGGACGGCGGATGGATCTGGGCAGTGACTCTGATCCTGGCGACCGTCGTCGCCGCTGTCGTTGACCTCTACCTGGGTCGGCACCGCACGGCGTCCGATCAGCGCCGGCTCGTCGCTCTCGGCGGCTGACCGGCTCAACCGCCCACTGGATCGGCCCGCCCCGACCGTCTAGGGTGACGGCAACTTCCGCGGAGGATGCCATGGCCGGGTTCGTTCTCGACGCCGGTGCGCTTCTCCGTGGTGAGCGCCGGCATCCTGGTCTCAGACTCTCACGAGCTTCTCGCGCCGACGCTTCTCCGTTCACAGACGTTACCGGCGCTGCATGAGGCCGTCGCCAGCGGTGAAGTGGATGCCGACGCGGCCAGCGACCATCTCGCCCGGATCGGACGGATGCCGGTTCGGCTCCTCGGCGACGCCGTGCTTCGGCGTCAGGCGTGGAAGGTGGCCGACCAACTCGGCTGGTCGTCTATCTACGACGCGGAATACCTCGCGTTGACGTTTCGTGACCATCGGCGGGGAACTCGCCGCGCTGGCCGAAACGATCGTGCGGGTTGCCTCGATCGACGACCTGGTCAGGCCGTGAGGCCGAGAGCGTCCATCCGGCGGGTGTGCGTGGCGATGAGTTCGGTGAAGACCGGCTCGATCCGCGCTTCGTCCGACTTGCTGTGGCCCTCGAGGTTCAACGCCGACTGCGCGAGGAGCAGGGTGTCGCCGACGAGCCGCCTGCCGCACATGGCGAAGAAGTGGGCACGTTTCGGGTCGACCGCGATGGCATCCGTCAACAGTCCGACGATCCCGGCTGACCCGGAGTCCGCTCCGAGCAGGCTCGCGTAGCGCGCGCCGATCTCGGACGGCAGGCCGTCGGAGAGGCGGATGAAGAAGTCGTCGAGGAAGCCCTGCGTGATGTAGAGGGTCAGCAGGCTCTCGTTGACGGATGCTCCGCGGGTGAGTTCGAGGAATCGATCGATCCCGGGCACGAACGGCGCCATGACCTCGGTGGGGTCCTCGCCTCGGCGGCGGATCTCGGCGACGAGACCCTGATGCTTGGCCAGGGCGAGGCCGGCAGCGGCCGACAGGGTCTGGGTTGCGTTCAGGTCCTTGGAGGTGGCGCTGATGTTCGAGATGGACTGGAAGAAGCAGAGCTGCAGGTAGGCGACCTGGCCGAGGTAGCTGGAGGTGTCGGGAGCGAGCTCCGCGAAGTCGACTTTGGTGGCCTGGAGGGCACTGGAACGTGGGAGGAGGCGCGGCAACGGCGCTCGGGAGCGGGACGCACTAAACCATGAAACCACGGCTCCAGTGTAGATGTTCGGTAGGCTGGGCTTTGTTCCCGGCATCGGATCGGGATACTACGCCTCAAAAACATGCAGGGCGTAGACCGCTTATATGCATTGACAGGCAACCAACTAGTGAATTTTACGGATCTCGGCGTCGACCAGGACATGGCAGACGCCCTCGCAGCAAAAGGCATCCTGGAGCCCTTCCCCATCCAGGAACAGACCATCCCCCTCGCCCTTGACGGCCAGGACATCATCGGTCAGGCCAAGACGGGAACCGGTAAGACCTTCGGCTTCGGTCTCCCCCTGCTGCAGCGGATCGGCAACGACCCGGCTCCGGGTGTCGTCGCGCTCATCGTCGTTCCGACCCGGGAACTGTGCGTGCAGGTCACCGAGGACATCGAACTGGCCGCAGGGAACCGCCCGACGAAGATCGTCTCGATCTACGGCGGCAAGGCGTATGAGGGTCAGATCGAACAGCTCAAGGCCGGCGCGCAGGTGGTCGTCGGTACCCCCGGTCGCCTGATCGACCTCAACAACCAGCGCCTGCTCGACCTCTCGAACGTGCGCGAGATGGTGCTCGATGAGGCCGACAAGATGCTCGACCTCGGCTTCCTCGCCGACATCGAGAAGCTCTTCTCCAAGACGCCGACCGACCGGCACACGATGCTGTTCTCCGCAACCATGCCGGGGCCGATCGTCGCCCTCGCGCGTCGCTTCATGTCCAAGCCGATCCACATCCGGGCGACTGACCCCGATGAGGGCCTCACGCAGGCGAACATCAAACACCTCGTCTACCGCGCGCACAACATGGACAAGGACGAGGTCATCGCCCGAATCCTGCAGGCTGAGGGCCGCGGCAAGACCGTGATCTTCACCCGGACCAAGCGGTCGGCGGCGAAACTCGTCGAGGAACTCACCGACCGCGGCTTCAACGCCGCGGCCGTGCACGGCGACCTCGGCCAGGAGCAGCGTGAACGGGCCATGGCCGCGTTCAAGGCCGGGAAGAAGGACGTCCTCATCGCCACGGATGTCGCCGCGCGCGGTATCGACGTGAACGACGTCACCCATGTGATCAACCACACCATCCCCGAAGACGAGAAGACCTACCTGCACCGGGTCGGCCGCACCGGCCGGGCGGGCAAGACCGGCATCGCGGTGACCTTCGTCGACTGGGACGACCTGCACAAGTGGGCGCTCATCAACAAGGCTCTCGACTTCGGCCAGCCGGAACCGACCGAGACGTACTCCTCGAGCCCCCACCTGTTCAGCGACCTCGACATCCCCGAGGGCACCAAGGGACGCCTGCGGGCGTCGACCGCCGTGCCTGCCGAGAAGCGCACCGGCCCTCCCCGTGACGGCTCCCGTCCGCCGCGTGAGGGTTCCCGGGACTCGTCGCGTGCCCGCACCCGCACCCGCCCTGCGGCATCCGCTGAAGCCCCGCGCGAGGACGCACCGGTCGCTGCAGCAGGCACGCACGACGGGCAGGGCAGCGAGCACCACGACGGCAACAGTGCGCCGCGTCGCCGCAGCCGGACACGCCGCCGCACGAACCGCCCGGAGTGATCTCTTCTCCGCAAGAATGCCCCGCCCGAACCTCGGTTCGTGCGGGGCTTTTCCGTGTGACTTCTTGATCACGCCGAGGGGCGACTCGAGCCGCCAGACCAGACCCGCACGCCGGTAGGTCTCGTTGGGATCGGCCGGGGATAGCGGTCATGTTCTCGAGATTGTCTGACGAGAAGCTGCCGCCTTTCGCGACGCTACGCGTCGCGGGGGTACACGGGCGCGGAGCCGGTCGCTTCGTCGATGATCGCCCGCACCACAGCATCAGGAGTGGTGTTCTCCCCCAGCCGGTTCGGCTTGCCTTCGCCGTGGTAGTCGCTCGACCCGGTGAGTACCAGACCGAACATGTCGGCGAGTTCCCGGAGCCGTCCCTTGCCTTCCTCGGTGTTCTCGCGGTGATCGATCTCGAGCCCGAACAGTCCTGCGTCGACGAGTTCACCGAGGTGCTTCTCGTCGATCATCGCGTCGAGGCCGCGGGTGGCGGGGTGGGCGATCACCGGCACTCCCCCGGCCGCGCGAACGAGGCGCACCGCCTTGAGCGGATCCGGGGCGTAGTGCGGCAGGTAATATCCGGTCCGCGGGTGCAGGATGCCGGCGAACGCCTCACTGCGGGTCGGCACGTGTCCGCGAGCGACCAGAGCGTCGGCGATGTGCGGCCGGCCGACCGTCGCCCCTGGTGTGGTCTGGGCGACGACATCGTCCCAGCTCAGGCTGTAGTCGGCGGCGATGCGCTGCACGATCGACTCCGCCCGGCGCAACCGGGACTCACGGATGCGCGCTGTCTCCGAGTTGAGGGCGCCGTTGTCCGGGTCGAACAGGTAGGCAAGCAGGTGCACGCTCTGAAAGCCGAGCCGTGCGCTGAACTCCATACCGGGAAGAAGGGTGATGCCCACTTCGGCTGACGTGACGGATGCCTCGTGCCAGCCGGCTGTCGAATCGTGATCGGTGAGCGCAACAACCCCGAGCCCCGCCGCGGCGGCCTGGCGGATGACCCGCGAGGGCGACTCGGTGCCGTCGGACACTCGGGAGTGGGTGTGGAGGTCCGCAGGCCCGGCGAACAAGGGACGAACTGGCATCCTCACAGTGTATGGCTCGCGCCGCGCCCGCCGTTTCCGGGCTAATCCCAGTCGCGTGTCGATAGTGTGGCTGGACCATGCTCAAAGTACTCGGTGCCATCGCAACCGTGGGAATCGCCGTCGCGCTCCTCGTCATCTCTGTCCCTCAACTGTTCGGTCTGCAGACCACGTGGATCATCGCTCAGATCACCTCGATGCGATCTCTGACGATCGTCGCAGGGCTGCTCGCCGCCGTCGCCTTCGCCCTGCTCGCTCTGGCAACCCCTGTGCGTGCCTTCGCCGGCACGGTGGTCGTCCTGCTGCTGGTCTTCATCGGCGCCAACGCGATCATCGGCGTATCGAGGGGGCTCGGCAACACGACGTTCGCGGAGCCGACGCCGGACACGGTCACCGTGCTCACCTGGAACACGCTCGGCGACGCGCCAGGCGCCGGCGCCGTCGCGAACCTCGCCATAGAATCCGGTGCTGACATCATCTCCCTTCCCGAGACGACGCAAGCGACAGGCATTGAGATCGCCGAGAGCATGCGGGCGGAGGGTCGCCCGATGTGGGTGCTCACCGAATGGTTCGACCAGATCTCTCCTGCCCGGTCGACCACCGTGCTGATCAGCCCGGAACTCGGCGATTACGTCAAGGTCACGAGCAACGAGGAACGGGACGACAACACCGCAGTGCTCCCCACGGTGATCGTCGAACCTGTCGATGGGGACGGCCCGACCATCGTCGCCGCCCATGCCGTCGCGCCGATCACCGGGCAGATGGAGAACTGGCGGAACGACCTCGCCTGGCTCGCCGACCAGTGCCGCACCGACAACGTCATCATGGCCGGCGACTTCAACGCCACCCTCGACAACATGGCCGGGCTCGGGTCCACCGGCGAGGCGGCGCTCGGCAACTGCATCGACGCGGGGAAAGCCTCAGGCAACGGGTCGGTCGGAACCTGGCCGACCGGCATCCCCGCCCTGATCGGGGCACCGATCGACCACGTCATGGCGACCCCGGACTGGCAGACCACCGGGATGCGCGTCGTCACCGAGACGGATGGCACAGGGAGCGACCACCGACCGGTCCTCGTGCAGCTGACCCGCATCGCTGGGTAGCCGAGCACCAACTCGATAAGCGGCCACAGCGGCATCGGTGGAACAATGGCTGTATGGAGACTGCCAGGAACACCCCCCTCTCGCCGGGCGCAGACGTCCAGCCTGCCAGCGACGAGACCACCAGCGAAGAACCGCGCGGCACGTCCAACCGTTCGACGACCCCGGCGTCCACCCAGTTCCAGGACTTCATCGGCTCCTCATGGGCCGACCGTGTCGACGAGCTCCCCGCTGCCCGGGAACAGGCCAGCTTCGCAGCGGAGCGCCGCGCTCGCCTTTCCGAGGCGTTCCCCGGCAAGCGCATCGTCATCCCGGCAGGCGCGCTCAAGCAGCGCTCCAACGACACGGACTACCCGTATCGCGCGCACTCCGCCTTCTCACACCTCACCGGGTGGGGGTCGGACTCTGAACCGGACGCCGTCCTTGTGCTCGATCCGACCGACGACGGTCACGACGCGACACTGTACTTCCGTGAACGCGCTGACAGGACATCGAACGAGTTCTACGCGAACCCGGCCATCGGCGAGTTCTGGATCGGCGCTCGGCCGTCGCTGGCTCAGGTTGCGGCGGACCTCGAACTCGACACTGATCATCTCGCCCGGTTCGAGGCCACGGATACCGACCTCACGGTCGAGGAGGACGACGCGCTGACGACGTTCGTCTCCGAACTCCGGCTGGTGAAGGACGACTTCGAGGTCACGCAGCTGCGTCTCGCCGTGGATGCCACAGCGCGCGGTTTCGACGACGTCATCGCCGACTTCCCGCGCATCTCGGCACACGAGCGGGGTGAACGCGCCGTCGAGGGCGTCTTCTACACCCGAGCGAGGCTTGACGGCAACGCCGTCGGTTACGACACCATCGCAGCCTCGGGTGCGCACGCCTGCATCCTGCACTGGACGCGGAACGACGGCCCTGTCACCCCAGGGGATTTGATCCTTCTCGACGCCGGGGTCGAAGTCGACAGCCTGTACACGGCAGACATCACGAGGACCCTGCCCGTGAACGGCCGGTTCACCGACGTGCAGCGTGCCGTCTATGAGGCGGTCCGGGAGGCTGCGGACGCCGCCTTCGCCATCGTCCGCCCAGGCATCGTCTTCCGTGACGTGCACGCCGAGGCCATGAAGGTCATCGCGAAACACACCGCCGAGTGGGGGCTGCTCCCGGTGTCGGCCGAGCAGTCGCTCGAGGCCGAGAACCAGTTCCACCGCCGCTACATGGTTCACGGCACGAGCCACCACCTGGGGCTCGACGTGCACGACTGCGCCGCTGCGCGCCGCGACATGTACCACGACGGCGAGGTCAAGGCCGGCATGGTGTTCACCATCGAGCCGGGGCTCTACTTCCAGCCGGACGACCTGACGGTCCCTGAGGAGTTTCGCGGGATCGGAGTCCGGATCGAAGACGACATCCTCGTCACCGAAGACGGCGCCGAGAACCTGTCGGCGGGCATCCCGCGGACGGCGGACGATGTCGAAGAGTGGATAGCCCGCCTCACCAGCTGAGGTCTGCGGCTCTGCCGCTGACCTCGATGGGCCAGCCCGGTCACTACTCGGTGGGCGATCCGCTGAGCACGTTCCTCGCCCGGTTCGCGAGTTCGGCGGACACCGTCACCGCGTAACTGGTCGCGATGACCTGCATGACCGACGTGAAGTCGCGTCGCCGGCGGTTCACCGCGTACGAAACGATCGTGAACATCATGCCGAACGCGGCGCCGATGAGCACGGCGGCGCCGACGAAGACGAGGTCGGATGCCGGGTTGATGATCACGAGCAGCAGCCCGAAGAACAGACCCAGCCAGGCGCCGCTCAGTGCCCCAGCACCGGCAGCACGGCCGTAGCTGAGCTTGCCTGTCACCCGTTCGACGCTCTTGAGCCCGTCGCCAACGATCGACACCTGCTTGACCGGGAAATCTGCCTGGGCAAGTCGGTCGACGGCCTGTTGCGCTTCACTGTAGGTCTCGAAGCTGGCGACAGTCTCGCCGCGCGGAAGAACGGTGTCGAGGGGCCCGCGGGACATGCCGCGACGCTGCTGTTGATTGCTCACCTGTCCATTCTCCCACCCGCATCCCGGGAATCCGCCTTTGTCTGCGCCGCCCATCCCCGCCGCCAGGCCGCGCGCACTAAGTTAGAGGGGTGAGTGGCACGAGAGTTTTCGTCGCCCGGTTGGCCGGGTGCACCGTTTTCGACCCCGCGGGCGACCGCGTGGGCAAGGTGCGCGACGTTCTCGTGGTGTACCGCAAGAACGACCCTCCCCGGGTGGTCGGGCTCATCGTCGAGATCCCGGGAAAACGACGGGTTTTCGTGTCGATCGGGCGGGTGACGTCGATCGCCTCAGGGCAGATCATCACGACCGGTCTCATCAACGTGCGGCGCTTTGAGCAGCGAGGCGGAGAAGTCCGCGTGATCGCCGAACTCCTCGGCCGCAAGGTGGACTTCGTCGACGACTCAGGCGAAGCCACCATCGAGGACGTCGCCATCGAGGAAGTCGGCCCTGGCGCATGGGCTGTCAGCCAGTACTTCGTCCGCCGCCCCAAGGCGTCGTCGAGCCCGTTCGCGAAGGGTACGACGACGTTCGCGACCTGGCGCGAGATCCGGGAGAGGCAGACCGGCAGCGAAGCGCAGTCCGCTGAACAGCTCATCGCCACCTACTCAGACTTGAAACCGGCCGACTTGGCCAACACCCTGCTTGATCTGCCACAGGACCGCATGATCGAGGTCGCGGAGGAGCTCTCGGACGACCGCCTGGCCGACGCCCTCGAGGAGATGCCCGAGTCCGACCAGGTCCACATCCTCACCGAACTCGGTGATGAACGCGCCGCGGACGTCCTCGACCACATGCAACCCGATGACGCCGCCGACCTCGTCGCCCAGCTGCCGGCCGAGCGCGGCGAACGCCTGCTCCAGCTGATGGAGCCAGAAGAGGCGGACGATGTCCGGATGCTCCTGGCCTTCGCCCCTGACACCGCAGGTGGTCTGATGACGACGGAGCCGGTGATTCTCTCGGCCGACTCGACGGTCGCGGAGGCGCTTGCGCTCATCCGCCGTCCTGAACTTCCGCCCGCCCTCGGCGCAGCGGTCTGCATCACCCTTCCGCCGTACGAGCCTCCCACCGGGCGCTACCTCGGCATCGTCCACTTCCAGCGGATGCTCCGCTACCCGCCGCATGAACGGCTCGGTTCGATCATGGACCAGAGCCTGGACCCGGTCACGGCCAAGGCATCCGCCGCCGAAGTGTCGAGGATCCTCGCGAGCTACGACCTCGTCTCCGTTCCGGTCGTCGATGACAACCACCGGCTCGTCGGGGTGGTGACGATTGACGATGTCCTCGATTACCTGTTGCCCGAAGACTGGCGAAGTCAGAACGACGACGACGCAGTAGCGACCCACAGACCACAGGGAAGGAGGCCAGCTCGTGCCTAAGATCCGCAGGAACGAAGTGCGCCTCGACGCCCCGAAAGGCCTCCGCACGTCGATGCTTCCCGGCCGCAACCGGGAGTCCAGTGACCGCTTCGGTCGGTTCACGGAGTGGGTGGCGCGCGCCATGGGAACCCCGGGGTTCCTCGCAGGGCTTACCCTCTTCTGCCTGGCCTGGATCGCGTACAACACGTGGGGTCCTGAGGACTTCCGGTTCGACTCGGCCGCGCTCGGCTTCACCGCGCTCACCCTCATCCTGTCCCTGCAGGCGTCGTATGCCGCTCCGCTCATCCTCCTCGCCCAGAACCGCCAGGACGACCGTGACCGGGTGCAGATCGAGCAGGACCGGCAGCGCTCGGAACGTAACCTCAACGACACCGAATACCTGGCACGGGAGGTGGTGGCCCTGCGTCTCGCCATGAAGGACATGGCATCGAGGGACTTCATCCGCCAGGAACTCCGCTCTCTGCTGGAGGAGCTCGAGAAAGACAAGGACGATGTCCAACGCTGACCTCGAAGCTCGTATCACCGCAGCTCTCGGCCGCGTGATCGACCCGGAGATCCGTAAACCCATCACCGAACTCGGCATGGTCGCTTCCGTCACCGTCGATGACGCCGGCGCCGCATCCGTCGCCATCACCCTGACCATCGTCGGCTGCCCGGCAGCGACCGCGATCGAACGCGACGTGACCACAGCCGTCGCCGGTGTCCCCGGCGTCACCTCGACGAGCGTGGCGGTCGGTGTGATGACGGCGGATGAACGCCGGGCCCTGGTCGAGCGGCTTCGCGGCGGAAAGGCGGCACGGGTCATGCCGTTCGGCCCCGACTCGCTCACTCGCGTGATCGCCGTCACGAGCGGCAAGGGCGGTGTCGGCAAGTCGACGCTCACCGCCAACCTCGCTGTCGACCTCGCTTCGCGGGGCCTGAACGTCGGGATCATCGACGCTGACGTTCACGGTTTCTCCATCCCCGGCCTGCTCGGGCTGACGGATGCCGCAGCGAAAGCCGGTGTGATCACCCGCCCCACCCAGGTCGGTGACATGATCCTCCCGCCGATCGCGTACGGCGTGAAGGTGATCTCGATCGGCATGTTCGTCGAACCGGGCAGCTCGTCGGCCGTCGCCTGGCGCGGACCGATGCTGCACCGCACCATCACGCAGTTTTTGACCGATGTGTACTTCGGGGATCTCGACATCCTTCTTCTCGACCTTCCTCCCGGCACCGGTGACGTGGCCATCTCCATCGGGCAGACCCTGCCCCATGCCGACGTCCTCGTCGTCACCACACCACAGCCGGCAGCGGCTGACGTCGCCGAACGCAGCGGCACTGTTGCCAGGCAGACCGGCCAGCGGGTGATCGGAGTGGTCGAGAACATGGCGGGCCTCGTGCAGCAGGACGGCACCGTTCTGCCGCTCTTCGGCGAAGGAGGAGGGGCAGAAGTGGCGAAGAGGCTCAGCGCGGCGGATGGTGCTCCCGAGGTGCCGCTGCTCGCCTCGGTGCCCATCAGCGTTCCCCTGCGCTCCGGCGGCGACTCGGGAATGCCGGTCGTGCTCAGCGAGCCGCTCGACCCCGCCAGCATCGCCATCCGCACCGTCGCCGACCGGCTTGTCGCGACCGGCCGCGGGCTCGCTGGCCGCAAACTGGGCCTGGCGCCGGTGTAGCGGTGCGTCGGCGGCACGCTCGCCTGAAGACCTTCGCCTGGTGTGCGGCGGTGCCCGTTCTCGCCGGCCGCGCTGCTCTGAGCCAGGGAACCGCCCGCAGGAGCGTCGATGCCGTCAGGGCACCGCTCAGGTCGACTCAGCGTCGAAGGGCGGCGGAGCGACCGACTCCCCGGACGCGATCCGGCGGCGGCGATCGACAGCACCTGAGGTCACGAATGGCGACGACGCCGCACCGGGAACCGTCTGCTTCGACACCGCGACTCCTGCGGCAGCGGCGCCGGCAGCCGCGGGAACAGCCGACGGGGGTTTGATCACCGGTTCGGACTCCGGCACGTCGTCGAGGAGAGCTTCACGGATGATCCGGCGCGGGTCGTACTGCCTGGGGTCGAGCTTCTGCCAGTCGACGTCGTCGAACTCCGGTCCCATTTCGTCGCGCATGCGGTCTTTGGCTCCGCGAGCCATGTCGCGCAGCGAGCGGATCAGCTGCGCGAATTTCGATGCGTATTCCGGCAGCCGTTCGGGACCGAGAAGAAAGACAGCGATCACCCCGATGATGAGCAACTTCTCGAACGTCAGGCCAAAGAACACGAGTTCAGACTATCGCGCCGCGCCTTGTGAATTCCCGCACATTCCGCCGGTACTGTTGTGCCAACCACCATCGGGAGTGAAGACGTGTCAGAACAAGATTCGAACTGGAAGTACGCCGACTATATCGTCACCGAATCTGAGGCGATCGCGAAGGCACGGGCACAGTCCCTGGAGCTTGGCGTCGAACCCCTGTCACCGGCGATGGGTGCGCAGGTTGCGGTCCTCGCTGCGGCGGCGAATGCGGTCAACATCGTCGAGATCGGCACAGGAGCAGGGGTGTCCGGCTTGTGGCTCCTGCATTCCTCTTCCCGTTCGGTGCTGACCTCCATCGACTCCGAAGTGGAACACCTCGGCTACGCCAGGCAGGCGTTCTCCGACGCCCGGATCGCCGCGAACCGTGTCCGCCTCATCACCGGGAGGGCGCTCGACGTGCTTCCCCGCATGAATGAGAACTCGTACGACATCGTCTACGTCGACGGAGACCCCGCCCAGGTGATCGAAAACGTCGAGCACGGGCTTCGGCTGGCCCGCGCCCGCGGCACCGTCCTCGTTCCCCACGCGCTGTGGCGCGGGCGTGTGGCCGACCCGGCGCAGCGCGACGACATCACAAGCGCCTTCCGAACCTTGGTGCAGGAAATCGCCTCCTCAACAGCCGTGGTGAGTGCACTTTCGCCCGTCGGCGACGGCCTGTTGCAGATCACCAAGCTCGACTGACGCCGCACAGCAAAAAAGACGCGAATGCGTGTGGTCAGGCGACCACCGGCATCCGCGTCTTCGTACGTGAAGAACTAGCTCGGGGAAACGACCCCGGCGAGTGCATCGTGGAGTTCTTTGGCTTCAGCATCGTTCACGGAGACGACGAGTCGCCCGCCGCCTTCGAGTGGAACCCGCACGATGATCAGCCGACCCTCCTTCACGGCCTCCATTGGCCCATCCCCAGTCCTCGGCTTCATCGCAGCCATTCGGCTCCCCTTTCGTTGCTCAGAACTCTATTATCCGCCATGCAGGGCGGACAGGCGAAATCGCCCCTTTTCCTGTCCCGTACTGGGGGCACGCTTACGGCGGTGTCCAGTCGTAGCCGTCGACCCGCCAAGCGATGAGAGTCCAGCCGATTTGTCCCACGATACTGGCGACGACGATCGCGACCCGGTACACGACGGATCGGGGCTGCGCGAGTACCCCGGCCAGCGGGAAGACCGGAACGAGCAGCCGGAATGTGCTGGACTGCGGGAAGAACACCCCGAAGAGATAGAGCAGGTAGCTCCCGACCCATAACCGGAGATCCACCCCGAGCCGCCTCGCCGGTGGGGAAAGGAGAAGCGCGACCGCGGCGGCGACGAGCACGGCGACCCCGGCGGCGCCCCACCGGAACCCGGCAGGAAGCCTGAGCCCGTTCACCGCCCACCAGTCCAGCCCCTGGAACCAACCAGCGAACGGCACCAGGTCGGTGTAGCCGATGTAGGCCGACCGCCATGCCAGTTCGGTGTCGGTGTACGCGGTGAACGAGCCGGTGAGCGCCCAGGCGATGAGCAGCCAGCCGAGGCCGAGCACGCCGCTCGCGACTGCCGTGACGGATGCCGCGATCCGCTCGCTCGCCGGGAACGGGTCCCGCTGCCTGGTCCACCAGCGGTGCAGCAGGTGCACCAGCAGGAACAGCGCGAAAGCGAGGCCGCTCGGTCGGGTGAACGAGGCAACGGCGATCACCGGCAGAACCATCCAGTACCTCCGACGCAGCACGAGGTAGAGAGCGCCGGCAAGCAGCAGGAGGTGCATCGATTCTGCGTACGCCACCTGCAGAATGGGTGAAAGCGGCGACACGGAGTAGCAGACGACGGCGAACATCGCGGTTCCAGGTGGGAGGACCAGTCGGAACAGCCGTGCCACGACGACAGCGGATGCGAAGCCACATGCCAGCGAGACGAACACCGCCGACGGGGCCCACGGCGCCCCGGTGAGCACCATGAGCGCTCGAACCACCATCGGGTACACCGGCATGAACGCCCATGCGTTCTCAGCGACCTGACCGTCCTCGGTTCGAGGCAGGACGCTCGGGTAGCCGGACTCAGCGACGATGTTGTACCAGCGGCCATCCCAGATGGACGCGAAATCCGCGTAGCCGGGGCTCGGGCCGGTCCAGGCGTTAGCAGCCTGCCCGGCCGCCACGACGAGCAGGATCGTTGTGGTTACCGCGCGCGCAGCGCCGAACACCAGGAGCGCCTGGGCCCACCATGGGATGCGTCGCCACAGGCCGCAGATCGACCCGAACCGGAGCTCAGCTCCTCGCACCGGTCAGCCAGGTGCGGAGTGCCGTCTCACAGGCTGTGATCTCGTCGAGCGCGACCCGCTCGTCGTCGGCGTGGGCCTTGAGCGGGTCCCCCGGGCCGTAATTGACCGCGGGGATGCCGAGAGCAGAGAACCTGGCCACATCGGTCCAGCCGTACTTGGGCAGAGCGCGACCGCCAACCGCAGCAAGGAACTCCTGCGCGATCGGCGCGTCGAGGCCCGGCCTGGCACCGTCGGCGGCGTCCTGGAGGGTCACGTCGAAATCGGCGAACAACTCGCGGAGCTCCACCTCAGCCTCAGCAGCGCTGCGGCTGGGTGCGAACCGGTAGTTCACCGTCACCGTGCACTCGTCGGGAATGACGTTGCCGGCGATGCCGCCGGAGATGCCGACGGCGTTGAGGCCCTCGCGGTAGACGAGGCCGTCGACGTCGATCGAGCGTGGTTGGTACGCGGCGAGGACGGCGAGGATCGGCGCGGCTTTATGGATGGCGTTGTCGCCGACCCAGCTGCGGGCCGAATGGGCTCGGAGCCCCCTCGTCGTGATGGCGACCCGGAGGGTGCCGTTGCATCCGCCCTCGATGTCGCCACGGGTGGGTTCGCCGAGGATGGCGAAGTCCCCGACGAACAGGTCAGGGCGTCGTTCGGCGAGCAGTTTGAGTCCGTTGATATCGCTCGACACTTCTTCGTTGTCGTACCACATCCAAGTCACGTCACAAGCGGGGGTCGTCAGCTCGGCGGCGAGTTTGAGCTGGACCGCCACTCCGGCCTTCATGTCGACGGTTCCCCTACCCCACAGATAATCCCTGCCGTCGACGGTTTCGAAGCGGGTCGGCAGGTTGTCGTTGAGCGGGACGGTGTCGATGTGCCCGGCGATGATGACCCGCCGGCTTCTGCCCTGCATCGTCCGTGCCACGATCGTGTTGCCGTCGCGGACGACCTCGAGGTGAGGGTACCCGGCCAGCGCGAGCACGATGGCATCCGCGAGGGTTCCCTCATTCCCCGACACCGATTCGATGTCGCAGATCGCCCGGGTGAGGTCCACGGACCCGGCGGTAAGGTCGAGCGGGAAGATGTCGAGAGGCTGGTCCGGCATGGCTTCAGTCTATGGCGGCCGAACCGGGGGCCAGGGGCGGCCACCTTGGCGGGCAGCATTCGCTAGCCTTGAGGCATGACAAGCACTTCCGGAAACCCTGCCATCCCGACCCACGCGTGGGGCTACGGCCTCGCCACGGTGAGCGCCGACGGAACGGTGCTCGACACCTGGTATCCGGAACCGCGGCTCGGCACGCTGCCCGCCGCGCGGGAACGCTGGCTCGCACCCGCAGAGATCGAAGCCCTGGCCATCCCGGACGAGCGCCGTAACGTCCGCGTCGACATCGTCACCGTCGAGGTCGACCTGCGTGAGCAGGCGAAGGATACGCCCGACGCTTACCTGCGGCTTCACCTGCTGAGCCACCTTCTCGTCCAGCCGAACACGATCAACCTCGACGGCATCTTCTCCCACCTGCCCATCGTGGTGTGGACCAATGCCGGGCCCGTCCATCCTGACGACTTCGACCGGCTGCGCCCGGCCTTGTCCCGTCAGGGCATCCACGCCACAGGCATCGACAAGTTCCCCCGGCTGCTCGACTACGTCACGCCGTCGAAGGTGCGGATCGCCGACGCCTCCCGGGTGCGCCTCGGAGCGCACCTCGCTCCAGGCACGACCGTGATGCACGAGGGGTTCGTGAACTTCAACGCCGGGACCCTCGGTGTGTCCATGGTCGAAGGCCGGATCTCGCAGGGTGTCGTGGTCGGTGACGGTTCGGATGTCGGCGGCGGTGCCTCGATCATGGGGACGCTCTCCGGCGGCGGAACCCAGCGGGTCTCGATCGGCGCACGGGCCCTTCTCGGTGCGAACTCCGGGATCGGCATCTCCATCGGCGACGACAGCGTCGTCGAAGCGGGCCTGTATGTCACAGCCGGTACAAAGGTTCTTGTCCTCGACGGCGCAGAAGATGGCCCTCGAACCGTGAAGGCCGTCGAGTTGTCCGGCGTTCCGAACATCTTGTTCCGACGGAACTCCGTCACCGGCGCGGTCGAAGTCCTGCCACGCACCGGCGCGGGGATCCAGCTCAATCAGGCCCTCCACGCCTGAACCCTTCCTCTGCCTCTTCACAAAGGAGTGATGTGGTCCGAACCTCAAGCCGCGGTCGGCGATCGCGCGCGTTCACCGTTTTTCTCAGTATCACGGCGGTGTTCGTTGTCGTTGTTCTCGTCGGCGGCGGCCTCGGGATCTGGACTGTGCAACGTTCCTTTCCCCAGGTCTCCGGCACGCTCACGGTGCAGGGGCTCGACGGCGACGTCAGCGTCCAACGCGACGACGCCGGCATCCCGACGATCGAAGCAGGCAACGCCCACGACCTGTTCCTGGCGCAGGGGTTCGTTCACGCCCAGGACCGTTTCTGGGAGATGGACTTCCGTCGTCACGTGACCAGCGGGCGGCTCTCCGAGTTGTTCGGCGAGTCACAGGTCGGGACGGACACCTTCGTGCGGACCCTCGGCTGGCGCGCGGTCGCCGAGCAAGAAGTCAAACTCCTCGACGCAGAGACCCTCGGCTGGTACCAGGCGTACGCCGACGGGGTGAACGCCTACCTCAGCCAGCGAAGCGGTGCGGACCTGTCGCTGGAGTACGCCGTTCTCGGGCTGCAGAATCCCGGCTATGAACCGGAGAAGTGGACGCCTGCCGACTCGGTCGCGTGGCTGAAGGCAATGGCATGGGACCTCCGGTCGAACCTGGAGGATGAGATCGACCGAGCGCTGCTGGCCATGGAACTGACGCCGGAGCAGGTGGCCCAGATCTATCCCCCGTACCCGTACGCCGCGAACCCGACGATAGTTCCGTCGCCGTCGGCGGTGCCAGCACCGGCATCCGTCGGCTCAGCCATCCCGATGGCAACGACGACGGACGGCACGGTGGACTCGCTTCTCGAGCTGCGGGGCGTGCTTCAGAAGATGCCAGAGCTGCTGGGGCGCGCGGGTCCGGACATCGGCTCGAACTCCTGGGTGGTCTCCGGCGAGCACACCGCATCGGGCAAACCCCTGCTCGCCAACGACCCGCACCTGGGCCCCGCCCTTCCGTCGGTGTGGTACCAGATGGGTTTGCGCTGCTCCACCGTCTCGGCTGAATGCCCCTTCGCCGTCACCGGATTCAGCTTCTCCGGCATGCCGGGCATCATCATCGGCCACAACGATCGGATCGCGTGGGGGTTCACCAACCTCGGTCCCGATGTCGCCGACCTGTACCTGGAGAAGGTGTCAGGCGACACGGTCGAGCTCGATGGCGTCGCAACGCCCCTCACCGTCCGCGAGGAGACAGTGAAGGTCGCCGGCGGGGACGATGTACCCATTCGCATCCGTTCGGCCTCTCACGGCCCGCTCGTCACCGGGATCAGCGGGGAGTTCGGCGACATCGCCGCGGACTACCCCGCGACCGCCGAATTGCCGGAGGGCCGGTACGAGTTGTCCCTCCAGTGGACGGCTCTCACGCCGGGGCGCACACCTGGCGCCATCTTCGCCGTCAACAGGGCAACCGACTGGGAGAGCTTCCGCGCAGGCGCCAGGCTGTTCGACGTGCCGTCGCAGAACCTCGTCTACGCCGACATCGAGGGCAACATCGGTTACCAGGCGCCCGGGCTCATCCCCATCCGCCAGAGCGGCGACGGAACCCTCCCGCAGCCGGGCTGGTTCGCATCGACGGGTTGGGCCGGCTACGTGGACTTCGATTCGCTGCCGTCGCTGTACAACCCGCCGTCCGGCTACATCGTCACGGCGAACAACGCCGTCGCTCCTGAGGGCGCCGCTCCCCTGCTGACGAGGGACTGGGATGCGGGTTACCGCGCCTCCCGCATCGTCGAACTGATCGAGCAGTCCATCGCCTCAGGTGGCCGATTCACCGCCGACGACATGAGCAGCATCCAGGCCGACAACGCGAACGCCATCGCCGAGCGAATCGCCCCGTTCATCGCCGACCTCGCGCCGTCCGGCAACGCCCGGCTGGGCAAACAACTCCTCGACGGATGGGACTTCCACGACGACGCGAACAGCGCACAGTCCGCGTATTTCAACATCTTCTGGCGGAACCTCCTCGAGGGGACCTTCGCGCCCAAATTGCCTGACGACATTCCGCCTGCAGGCGGGTCACAGTGGTTCCAGGTGGTCGGTGCGCTCCTCGACGAACCCGACTCTGAGTGGTGGGCGGGGCCCGAGGACTCCATCGTCACGCGGGACGACGCGCTCACGCTTGCACTCAGCAAGGCCTGGACCGAGGCGGTGCAGCTGATGGGGGCCGACCAGGGCGACTGGACCTGGGGCGAACTGCACACCCTCACCATCCGCAACGCGAGCTTCGGCGAGTCCGGCATCGCACCGATCGAGATGCTCTTCAACCGGGGTCCGTACGAGCTTGCCGGCGGCTCCTCTGTGGTCAACGCTGTCGGCTGGTACGCGCCGGAAGGGTACGTCGTCGACTGGGTCCCGTCGATGCGGCAGGTGGTCGACCTGGCCGACTTCGACTCGTCCACCTGGATCAACCTCACGGGCGCGTCAGGGCACGCCTTCCACGCCAACTACGTCGACCAGACCCCGCTTTGGCAGAAGCAGAAGACGCGCCCTTGGCCGTCCACCCCGGATGCGGTGACAGAGGCGACGAGGGACACGCTGACGCTCGAGCCGTAAACCGTGGTGCAGTGGCGCCCGCGGGTCGACCTGGCGGCACCGACCTCAAATTCAGCAACCGCCCTCAAATTCAGCACATCTTCCCCGACACGCCGTAGGAGAGCGCTCCCAACTCGGCGTGTCGCACAGATCTGCTGAATTTGCAGTACCGGGCAGGACGCCCGTGCGTGCAGACGGCCCGCACGGGCCACACAGCTCAGCGCTGGGGAAGGTTGCGTTCCGCTGCGCCGGTGTACAGCTGCTGGGGGCGACCGATCTTGGTCTGCGGGTCCTCGTTCATCTCACGCCAGTGAGCAACCCAGCCCGGCAGGCGGCCGATGGCGAAGAGCACGGTGAACATGCGGGTCGGAAAGCCCATCGCCTTGTAGATCACGCCGGTGTAGAAGTCGACGTTGGGGTACAGACGACGTTCTTTGAAGTAGTCGTCCTCGAGGGCGATCTGTTCGAGTTCCTTCGCGAGGTCGAGGAGCGGATCGCTGATACCCAGCTGGGCGAGCACCTGGTCGGCGCTTTCCTTGACGATCTTCGCGCGCGGGTCGTAATTCTTGTACACGCGGTGCCCGAAGCCCATGAGCTTCACACCTTCTTCTTTATTCTTCACCCGGTCGACGAAGCGCTGGACGCCCTCGCCCGAATCCCGGATCCGGCCGAGCATCTCGAGAACGGCTTCGTTCGCGCCGCCGTGCAGTGGTCCGGAGAGAGCGTTGATGCCGGCGGAGATCGAGGCGTACAGGTTGGCGCCGGTCGAGCCGACGAGGCGCACGGTCGACGTCGACGCGTTCTGCTCGTGGTCGGCGTGCAGGATGAGCAACTGCTCCAGCGCGGTCGAGAGCACCGGGTCGATCTCATACGTTTCAGCCATGTTGCCGAAGTTGAGCCGCAGAAAGTTGTCGACGAAACTCAGGCTGTTGTCCGGGTACAGAAACGCCTGGCCGAGCGCCTTCTTGTGCGCGTATGCGGCGATGACCGGCAGTTTGGCCAGCAGACGGATCGTGGTCAGCTCGACCTGCTCGGGGTCGGTGGGGTCGGCTGCGCTTTCGTAATAGGTCGACAGCGCCGAGAGGGCGCTGGAGATGACGGCCATCGGATGCGCGGTGTGCGGCAGCGCCGAGAAGAAGTGCTTGAGGTCTTCGTGGAGCAGGGTGTGGCGGCGGATCTTCTCGTCGAACTCGCCGAGCTGGTCCGCGGTGGGAAGTTCACCGTGGATGAGCAGCCACGCTACCTCGAGGTAGCTGGACCCCTTCGCAAGCTGCTCGATCGGATAGCCGCGGTACCGAAGGATCCCGGCGTCGCCGTCGATGTAGGTGATATCCGACTTCGTGGCCGCCGTGTTCACGAAGCCGTAGTCGAGGGCGGTGAGCCCGGTCTGCCGCGTCAGCGTGGACACGTCGATGCTCGACGCCCCCTGGCTGGAACCCAGGATAGGGAATTCGGCAGTACCTCCGGGGTACGTCAGTGTCGCTTTCTGGTTCCTTGCGCGGAAGTCCTGCTCGACGTCGCCCACGGCGCCTCCTTGTGCTGATTTCGTTCGTCGGACCTGACTCGGGAACCACTGCCAGCCTTGCACGGTCCGGATACAGCCTAATCGGCTCCCAGACCAACTGTCGCATTCACCAACAGGTTCGCCAGGGTGTTGGAGCAATCCTCCTAAGCGACCGTTCCTCGCAGCCGTGCGGCCGCAGCGGCGATGCGTTCGTCCGTAGCCGTGAGCGAAAGCCGCACGTGTTCCGGGTAGAAGTCCCCGTAGAAATGCCCGGGGCCGGCGAGGATCCCGAGGTCGGCGAGCCGCTCGATCGACGCCCAGGCGTCCCGACCCTCGGTCGCCCACAGGTACAACCCCGCCTCGCTGGAGTCGATCCGGAAACCTGCCTCTTCGAGCGCCGGGGCGAGGATGTTCCGGCGGGCACGGTACCGCTCCTTCTGCTGGGCGACGTGCGCGTCGTCGGCGAGAGCCGCGACCATCGCGGCCTGCAGCGGGCCGGGAAGCATGAGGCCTGAGTGCTTGCGCACGTTGAGCAATCGGGCGATCGTTTCGGTGCAGCCAGCGGCGAACGCAGCCCGGTAGCCTGCCATATTCGACTGTTTGCTCAGCGAGTAGATGGAGATGATGTTCGCGGTGTCGCCACCTGTGACACGCGGGTCGAGGATGCTGGGGATCGGCTCGGTCTCCCATATCCCGGTCCAGCCCAGCTCGGCGTAACACTCGTCGTTGATGATCACCGCCCCGAGTTCCCTCGCCCGTGCAACAGCAACCTGCAGGAAACCGACATCGAGGACGCGGCCGTCCGGGTTCCCCGGTGAGTTGAGCCAGATGAGTCGTGTTGACGGCGGCCAATCGGCTGGGTCGTCGGATGCCAACGGCTCGGCCCCGCAGAGCGCCGCACCGATCGCATACGTCGGGTATGCGGCTCGCGGGTGCACGATGGTGTCTCCCGCGCCCAGGCCGATCATGAACGGAAGCAGGGCAACGAGTTCCTTGGACCCGATGCTCGGCAGCACGTTCTCGACGCCGAGTCCGGTCACCCCTCGGCGGCGTTCGAACCAGCCGACGATCGCTTCACGAAGAGCTGGCGTCCCGGCGGTCGTCGGGTAGGCGTGCGCATCGGTGGCGGCGGACAGCGCCTCACGCACGACCGCTGGGGTGGCATCGACCGGGGACCCGATCGAGAGGTCGGCGATGCCGTCCGGATGCAGCCGCGCGCGTTGCGCGAACGGCGCCATGGCATCCCACGGGTACTCGGGAAGAGACTGCAGCGCCACGCGGTCAGGCCTGCGGGGCCAGCGCGGCGACGATCGGGTGGTCGTACTTGATCACGCCGACTTTGGCGGCTCCACCTGGCGACCCGATCTCGTTGAAGAACTCGACGTTGGCCTTGTAGTAGTCGGCCCATTCCTCGGGCGTGTCGTCCTCGTAGTAGATCGCCTCGACGGGGCACACCGGTTCGCACGCGCCGCAGTCGACGCATTCGTCCGGGTGAATGTACAGCATGCGTTCACCCTCGTAGATGCAGTCGACGGGGCACTCATCGATGCACGCTCGGTCTTTGACATCCACACATGGGAGGGCGATGACGTAGGTCACGGTTTGCTGGGTTCCCTTCGATTACAGGAACTTCAGTCTACGCCTCAGGCAACCGTCGAAGGTTCGCCGGAGCTGAGGACGGGTTCCGGTTGGTTGTCGCGGCCGGGCGTTGAGGGATCCGTGGCCAGGCGATGACGACCGTCGCGACGAGGACGGGGGCAACGGTCCAGACCAGTCCGGCGACCCCCTGCGGGATCAGGATCGACCCGCCGGCGCTGGCTACCGAGAACAGGGCGATCATCCCGACCATCCCGATGGCGGCGAAGAGCACGGGGACCCGATCGTTGAACAGCAGGCGGAAGCCGACCAGCAGGCCGAGGGACCCGATCAGTGCGAAGACGAGCCCGACGGGAATAGCAGCTTCGCCGAGACGGAGCACGTTCTGATGGGCGACGGTACCGACGGTGCCGTAGATCGCTCCGACGAGCAGGGACAGCAGCGCGCCGGGGAGACGGGATGCCGGCCGGGAGCCGTTGCCGGCAGGCGAAACGGGCTGGCGGAAGTCGTCGGAGGTCACCGACATAGTTTAGCCGCGCGTGCTGCGCGGGGACTGCGACGCTCAGGCCATCCCGCCCCAGAGGCGGAGCATCGCGGCCACGAGAGCCGCCGCGATCACAACGACGAGGAACGGCAATCGGAGCCAGTACAGCAACCCGGCGGCGGCCAGAGCCGGCACGCGCGCGTCGACGACGAGTGATTGCCCGGCACCGAGGGTCTGCACGGCGATGAGGGCGGCGAGCAAGGCCACCGTGAGAAGGTCGGCCGTTCGCGCCACCGACGGTTTCTCGAGCCAGTGGGGCGGCACCGCGTAGCCGGCCAGCTTGAGGGCGACGCAGGCGATCGAGGCGATCAGGATGACGTGCCACAGGGTCATGGCTTCACGCGCCCTTCGGTTCGGCGCCCCAGCCAGTTGGTGGTGCCGACGACAACGGCGACCACCGCCGCGGCGAGGACGGGCACGCCCGGCGCCACCACGGGTGTGAGCGCCGTGGCCGCTACGGCCGCAGCACAGGCGACGGCGATCGTCTGGTGGCTCCTCAACCGCGGCCAGATCAGGCCGAGAAACGCTGCGGCGGCCGCTGCGTCGAGCCCGTAAGCGCGGGTGTCGCCGAGCAGGTCACCGATGAGGGCTCCGAGAAGGGTTGTGAGATTCCAGCCGACGTAGACGACGGTTCCCGTGACCCAGAATCCGCGACGTCGGGCGGCGGGTTCTCTCTGGGCGAGAGCCACAGCTGTCGACTCGTCGATGGTCAGCCAGGCCGCTGCCGCGTTCTTCCACCAGCTGTTCGCACCGACCACGGGTTTCATCCGCATCCCGTATGCGGCGTTTCTGGCGCCCAAGAGTGCTGCACTTGCGATGGCGGTGCCGCCGGCTGCTGCTCCCCCTGAGGCCAGGATGCCGACCAACGCGAATTGGGATCCACCGGTGAACATGAGAAGGCTCAGAACGCAGGCCTGCCAGACATCCAGACCTGCTGCCACCGCGAGCGCACCGAATGAGACACCGTACGCTGCGGTGGCGACACCGACCGCAACCCCCTGGCGGGTGGCCAGACTCTCGGGCGTGCGCGTGGTCGACCTCGCTCCCGGAAGACGGGAACGGATGCCTATTGGCGCGTCGGGGTCGGATCGTGCGCGCCACATGGAACCAAGAGTATCGGGAACGACGAAGCGCCCGGGGCCGTGGACCCCGGGCGCTCCTGCCGAAGGCGGTTTTACTCGTTCTGCTTCTTCATCCGGCTCGTCATGCGGGCGCGGGCGTTGGAGTCCAGCTCGACCTTGCGAATGCGGATGATCGCCGGGGTGACCTCGACACACTCGTCTTCCCGGGCGAACTCGAGGCACTCCTCAAGCGAGAGCTGGCGAGACGGGGTCATCGACTCGAACGTGTCCGAGGTCGACTGACGCATGTTCGTCAGCTTCTTCTCCTTGGTGATGTTCACGTCCATGTCATCCGAGCGTGAGTTCTCACCGATGACCATGCCCTCGTAGACCTCCTCGGTCGGGTTGACGAAGAACGACATCCGCTCCTGCAGGGCGATGATGGCGAACGGCGTGACAACACCCGATCGGTCGGCGACGATCGATCCGTTGTTGCGGGTCACGATCGATCCGGCCCACTCGTCGTAGCCGTGCGAGATCGCGTTGGCGATTCCGGTGCCGCGGGTGAGGGTCATGAACTCGGTGCGGAAACCGATGAGGCCTCGCGACGGGATGATGAACTCCATGCGGACCCAGCCGGTGCCATGGTTCGCCATGTTGTCCATGCGGCCCTTGCGGGCGGCAAGGAGCTGGGTGATAGCGCCGAGGTATTCCTCGGGGACATCGATGGTCAGGTGTTCGTACGGCTCGTGCGTCTTGCCGTCGACCTTCTTGGTGACGACCTGCGGCTTGCCGACGGTAAGTTCGAAACCTTCGCGTCGCATCTGCTCGACGAGGATCGACAGAGCGAGCTCGCCACGACCCTGGACTTCCCACTTGTCCGGGGAGCCGATGTCGACGACCTTGATTGAGACGTTACCGACGAGTTCGCGATCGAGGCGGTCCTTCACCATGCGGGCGGTGAGCTTGTGACCCTTGACCTTGCCGACGAGCGGGGAGGTGTTCGTTCCGATCGTCATGGAGATCGCTGGTTCGTCGACGGTGATCGTCGGCAGCGGCCGCACATCGTCAGGGTCGGCGAGGGTTTCACCGATGGTGATGTCGGGGAACCCGGCGACGACGACGATATCACCTGGGCTTGCACTCTCCGCCGGGTAGCGGTCGAGGGCTTTGGTGATGAACAGCTCGGTGACGCGCACGTTGTGGACGGAGCCGTCGTACTTCACCCAGGCGACCGTCTGGCCCTTCTTGATGGTGCCCTGGAAGATGCGCAGCAGCGCGAGGCGACCGAGGAACGGTGACGCGTCGAGGTTGGTGACGTGCGCCTGGAGGGGGTGCTCGTCGTCGTAGACGGGGGCGGGGATGTGCTTGATGATGGCGTCGAACAGCGGCTCGAGGTCTTCGTTGTCCGGCAGGCTGCCGTTCTCGGGCTTGTTCCAGCTCGCAGCACCGTTACGACCGGAAGCGTAGACGACGGGAACGTCGAGGACGGCGTCGAGGTCGAGGTCCGGGACATCATCAGCCATGTCGCTGGCGAGACCGAGGAGCAGATCCTGGCTCTCGGCGACGACCTCGTCGATGCGGGCATCGGGGCGGTCGGTCTTGTTGACCAGGAGAATGACGGGCAGCTTGGCTTCGAGAGCCTTGCGCAGCACGAAGCGGGTCTGCGGAAGCGGGCCCTCACTGGCGTCGACGAGCAACACGACGCCGTCGACCATGGACAGGCCGCGCTCGACCTCTCCACCGAAGTCCGCGTGTCCAGGCGTGTCGATGACGTTGATGGTGATCGGGCCATTGGTGGTGTGCTTGCCCTTGTACGACACCGCCGTGTTCTTGGCGAGGATCGTGATGCCCTTTTCGCGCTCCAGTTCGTTGGAGTCCATGGCGCGCTCTTCGAGGTGTGAGTGCTCGGCGAACGAGTCCGTCTGCCGGAGCATGGCGTCAACCAGCGTGGTCTTGCCGTGGTCAACGTGAGCAACAATCGCTACGTTTCGGAGGTCGTCGCGCGAAGCAAGCGCCATGAAGAAAATCCTTACAGAGTATGGATGCCGCGAATTTTCGATTGCGGCGGAAAAGGGATCGATCGGATCAGAGTCCGACCCAACAGAATATCCTACCGCAC
>NZ_JAODMP010000083.1 GCF_025464835.1 Mycetocola sp.
GTACGCAACGCCGGTCAGGTCATCTCCGACTCCGTCGTCGGCTCGCTGGAGTACGCCGTCGGCGTCCTGCACGTGCCGCTCATCGTCGTGCTCGGCCACGACCAGTGCGGCGCCGTTCGTGCGGCGATCGATTCGCTCGCCCCGGATGCCCCGCCGCTGCCTCCGCACATCCACAACCTGATCCAGCAGATCGCGCCGGCGGTGGAGCGGGTGGCGAAGTCGCGTGCGGTGAATCCGTGGGAGGCTGACCCGTTCGAGGTGGGCCGCCAACACCTTCGCGACACGGTCGCCGCACTGCTGGAGCGGTCGGAAATGATCAGCGACGCGGTCGCCGCCGGCACCCTCGGTATCGTCGGAGCGAACTACAAGCTTCTTGAAGGCACCGCCGTGCCAGACATCCTCATCGGAAACCTCAAAACCACGCCCACCAGCGCAAAGTAGCGCCAACACACCAGGAGAAGATCAACCGTGTCAGACACACCCCAGTACCGCATCGAACACGACACGATGGGCGAGGTCCGCGTCCCGGCCTCCGCGCTGTACAGCGCCCAGACCCAGCGCGCTGTGGAGAACTTCCCGATCTCCGGTGCAGGGCTCGAGTCGGCTCAGATCGCCGCACTCGCGAGGATCAAGAAGGCAGCAGCTGCCGCGAACGCGCAGCTGGGTGTGCTCGACACAGCCATCGCCGAGGCGATCGGCGCCGCGGCCGACGACGTCATCTCGGGCCGCCACGACAAGCAGTTCCCGATCGACGTCTACCAGACCGGTTCAGGCACGTCCTCGAACATGAACATGAACGAGGTCCTGGCGAGCCTCGCATCGACCCGCCTCGGCACGCCGGTCCACCCGAACGACCATGTGAACTGCTCCCAGTCCTCGAACGACGTGTTCCCCACATCCGTGCACATCGCGGTGACGAGTGCGCTCATCGATGACCTGATCCCGGCTCTGGATCACCTTGCCGTGTCGCTTGAGGCGAAGGCGGAGCTGTGGAAGACCGCCGTCAAATCCGGCCGCACCCACCTGATGGATGCCACACCGGTCACGCTCGGCCAGGAGTTCGGCGGTTACGCCCGCCAGATCCGTCTCGGGATCGAGCGGGTTCGCTCTGCCCTCCCCCGCGTCGCCGAAGTGCCACTCGGCGGCACCGCCGTCGGCACCGGCATCAACACTCCCTCCGGCTTCCCGCAGCTCGTCATCCAGCTGCTGGTCGACGACACCGAACTGCCGATCACCGAGGCAGCCGACCACTTCGAGGCCCAGGCCAACCGCGACGGACTCGTCGAGGCATCCGGTGCGCTTCGGACCATCGCGGTGAGCCTGACAAAAATCTGCAACGACCTTCGCTGGATGGGCTCTGGCCCGAACACCGGCCTCGGTGAACTGCACATCCCCGACCTCCAGCCCGGGTCGTCCATCATGCCAGGCAAGGTCAACCCGGTGATCCCGGAGGCTGTGCTCATGGTCTGCTCGCGGGTCATCGGCAACGACGCGACGATCGCCTGGGGCGGCGCGTCCGGTTCGTTCGAACTCAACGTGCAGATCCCGGTGATGGGGACCGCACTGCTCGAGTCCATCCGCCTGCTCACGAACGCGTCGAGGGTGCTCGCCGACAAGACCATCGACGGCCTCGAAGCGAACCTCGAGCGAGCGGAGGCCCTGGCCGGGATGTCACCGTCGATCGTCACCCCGCTCAACAAGATCATCGGCTACGAGAAGGCCGCGAAGATCGCCAAGCACGCCGTCGCCGAGGGGATCACCGTCCGCGAAGCGGTCGTGAGCCTCGGCTTCGTCGAACGCGGGGACATCACCGAAGAGCAGCTCGACAGCGCGTTGGATCTGCTGTCGATGACGCACCCGGGCTAGCCCACCTCGCCAGTTGCCCGGTTTCGCGGGTTCCGCTCGCTGCGGACCCGCGAAACCGGGCAACTCGCGTCGGGCGGTTACCAGCGGTTGTGCACCGTTGCCTTGATGTCTGCCTCGTAGATGTTGACGACGGCGTCGAGGTACTGCTGCGGCAGCGGCCCGGCAGTGCCGGCCGCGGCGTTCGCCTGCGCCTGCGCGATCGACCGCGCCCCGGGAATGACGCTCGTCACCCCGTCCTGCTGCGTGACCCAGGCGAGTGCGGCCTGCGCGGGCGTCCGCCCTTCGGGAACGAAGGATGCCAGTTCCTCCGCTGCGCGCACACCGGTCGAGAAATCGACCCCGGCGAAGGTTTCCCCGACGTCGAAGTGGCTGCCGTCGCGGTTGAACGTGCGGTGGTCGTCGGCTGAGAACTCGGTTGTCGGCGTGTAACGGCCGCTGAGCAGGCCTGAGGCGAGAGGCACCCTGGCGATGATGCCCACGCCGGCGTCCCGAGCGGCTGGCAGCACCTGTTCGAGCGGCTTGAGCCGGAACGCGTTGAGGATGATCTGCACGCTGGCTGTGCCCGGGCGGGCGATCGCCGCGAGGGCTTCGGCACAGGTCTCGACGCTCACGCCGTAATTGGCGATGACGCCGTCGGAGACGAGGGTGTCGAGGGCGTCGTACACCGCATCGGAAGAGAACACCGGCGTGGGCGGGCAGTGCAACTGCACCAGGTCGAGCCGGTCGACGCCGAGGTTGCTGCGTGAACGGTCCGTCCATTCCCGGAATTTCGCGAGCGTGAAGTTCGCCGGGTCCTGGGCCTCGCGGCGACCCATCTTCGTCGCGACGAGCACGTCGACGTCAGGGTTGGCCGCGAGGAACCGGCCGATCACCTGTTCACTTCGTCCGTCGCCGTAGACGTCGGCGGTGTCGAAGAAGGTGACGCCTGAGTCCACGGCGGCGTCGAGCACGGCGAGGGCGTCCTTCTCAGAGACAGCACCCCAGTCCGAGCCGAGTTGCCAGGTTCCGAGACCGATGATCGAGACGGGGCGGCCGGTGTCGCCGAGAATGCGCTGTTCCATGCGCACCAGCCTAGGCTCTCTCAACCCCGGACGTTCGGATTCGGGCCGCTACAGCGTCGAGGTCGCTGGGGTGAGAGCGACGGCAACCCAGAAGCCGGCGAGAAGGAACGGCCCGAACGGGATCAGGGTGTCCGTCCCGCCCACGCGCCGCATCAGGACGAGGATGCCGCCGACGCCGCCGAAGAGGAACCCGAGAGTGAGGCCGGCCACCGCCTGGGCGGCTCCGATCGAGCCAAGGCACAGCCCGAGCACCCCGGCGAGCTTGACGTCGCCCATCCCCATTCCCCCGCAGAGGTTCAGCAGAAGGAAGACCACGAACCACGCAGCGCCCGCGAGGAGAGCGGGGACGGTCTGCGTACCGGTGAAGATCCCGTGCACGGCGATCCCCGCGAGGACCACCGGATATCCGGGCAGTACGAGCCTGTTGGGCAGACAGCGGCTGGCCAGGTCGATACGGACAAGCTCCCCTGTCACCGCTGCGATGTAGAGGGCTCCGACCAGCAGGGCGCTCGGGCCGAGGGCGAGAACCGCGAGGACACCAAGCACGGCGGCAGCGGGAAGCTCACGGATCGCCCACCGCCACCGGCCGCCCGCATCCGTCTCATCCTGGCTGCCCGCGTCGATCGCCATGGCGACACGCTAGCCGGGCCGGGCATCCCTCGAGCGGGTTATCCACAGCCCGGCTGTCCGCTCAGGCGAGCTCGTTCCCTTCAAGCAGCTCCGTCACCAGGGCAGCGATGGAACTGCGCTCCGACCGGGTGAGGGTGATGTGACCGAACAGGTCATGACCTTTGAGCGTCTCGATGACGGAGGCCACCCCGTCGTGCCGGCCCACCCGCAGGTTGTCCCGTTGCGCGACGTCATGGGTCAGGATCACTCGGGAGTTCTGTCCGATCCGGGAGAGCACAGTGAGGAGCACATTGCGCTCGAGCGATTGCGCTTCATCGACGATCACGTACGCGTCGTGGAGGGAACGGCCACGGATATGGGTCAGCGGCAGCACCTCGAGGATGCCGCGTTCGATCACCTCGTCGAGGACGTTCTGCGACACAACCGATCCGAGGGTGTCGAAGACCGCCTGGCCCCACGGGTTCATCTTCTCGCCCTGGTCGCCTGGCAGGTATCCGAGCTCCTGGCCGCCCACCGCGTACAGCGGCCGGAACACCATGATCTTGCGGTGCTGCTGGCGTTCGAGAACGGCTTCGAGTCCGGCGCAGAGGGCGAGCGCCGACTTCCCCGTCCCTGCTCGACCCCCCAGCGAAACGATGCCGACCTCCTGGTCGAGGAGCAGGTCGATCGCCAGTCGCTGTTCAGCGCTTCGCCCGTGCAGACCGAAGACATCGCGGTCGCCGCGCACGAGCCTGAATTGCCGCTTGCCGGTGACCCGTCCGAGGGCCGACCCACGATCTGAGTGGATGATCAGCCCTGTGTTGACGGGCAAGCCCTCGATAGCCTTCGAGAGGCCCACTTCCGTCTCGTACAGGTCACTCATCTCGTTGGCGGAGACGTTGATCGTCGACATGCCGGTCCAGCCGGAGTCGACCGCCTGCTCCGCGCGGTACTCCTCGGCGGAGAGCCCGATGGACGCCGCCTTGACCCGAAGCGGCAGGTCCTTGGATACGACCGTCACCGCGAGCCCGTGATTGGCGAGGTTGAGGGCGACCGCGAGGATCCGTGAGTCGTTGTCGCCGAGTTGCAGGCCGTTCGGAAGCACCGACATGCTGGAGTGGTTGAGTTCGACGCGAACGGTGCCTCCTTCTTCACCGACCGGCACCGGGAAGTCGAGCCTTTCGTGTTCGATCCGCAGCTCGTCGAGGATCCGGAGAGCCTGCCGGGCGAAGTAGCCGATCTCGGGGTCCTGGCGCTTCCCCTCGAGTTCGGAGATGACGACCACCGGAAGAACGACCGCGTGTTCCGCGAAACGGAAGAGCGCTTTCGGGTCAGACAACAAAACCGAGGTATCCAGGACATAGGTACGCTCGGTCTGTTTCTGAGATGCTGGCTGTGACGTTGTGTTCTTTGCTTGCCCTTCGGTGTTGTGCTGTGGTGCGTGGGTAGGTGTCGGGGTCATTGCCACTCCCAGCCGAACCGTTCGGTTCGGTTCTCCAGCGAGTGCAGCCACGTGCGTTCCGAGTCGAACTTATGTGGCCGTCTCGACCAGGCGCCATGCCTGATACGTCAGACGTTACGACTCCTCCAGCACAGGGCCAAACATGACACGCTGGCTTGACATCGCCCGCAGGTGAACTTTTTCCCGAATGGGGGGCGCCCCTAGTAGGCGATGGCCGTCGAGAACGAGACGAACGAGTCGCGGAGCATCCCGAGCGTCTCACTCGTTGTCCCCGCGTGCACGCTCAACCGGATCCGATTCTGCCTGAGGGTGGTGGTCACCCCGTGGTTGTGAAGTGATGCCACCAGCAGGGCGACCTGGTCGTCAGGCGGGTCGAGGATCACGATGCCGGCCCGTTCGTGGGCTGCGCGGGGTGACGCGACCGAGATGCCGAATTCATCGGCGAGTTCCATGGTTTCACCGACCCGGTCACTGACCGCCGCGGCGATCTCTGCAACTCCGACTGAGCCGATCTCCTCAAGCGCTGCCGCCAGCCGGGCTTCGGCCGAGAAGTCCGGATTGGCCACGCTGTAGGCGCGAGCCGACTTCGATGGCGGCGGAACGGCATCCCACGGTTCGTCCTCATCGGTCCCGGTGTAGCCGCTGACGACGGGCTCCAGGTGGGAAAGTGCCCGGTCGCTCAACGCGAGGAACCCGGTCCCCCAACCAGCCCTGACCCATTTCTGCCCACCGGATGCGATCACGTCGGCAACCTCGAACGGTGCGTCGACGACGCCGAAGCCCTGGATCGCGTCGACGATGAGCAACCGGTCACCGATCACCTGCCGGATGCCGTCGAGATCCGCCACGTAGCCCGTGCGGGTATCGACGAGGCTCAGGGCGACGGCGGTGATGGCCGGGGTCAGCTGCTGCTTGATCGTGTGCGGTGTGACCCGGCCATGGTCGGTCTCCAGCCAGGTGGGAGTGAGCACCTGCATGGACTCCGCCGCGCGGGTCGCAGCGACCGTGAGGCTCGGGTAGTCTCCCGCAGACAACAGCAGTCCCCCGGTCATGCTGAACATGGTGTGCATGAGACCCATACCCGTGTTCGGCTGGCTGACGATGTTCTCGGGCGCGAACCCGAGAAGCGAAGCGACGGCAGCACGCATCCGTTCGTCCTGGGCGAGGAAGGTCTCGACTGCGCCGTACCTGGCGCGCCCGAGCAGGTCGACCTGCAGGCGCAATTCGTCCTGGACGACGGCGGACAGCGGGCCGACCCTGCCGTAGTCCAGGTATCCTGGCTCCTCACCGAAGCCGCGAAGAAAAGCGTCGATTCCGGTCATCGTTCTTCCTCACCCGCCGAAGCGGCGCTGCCTTCTCGAGAAATCGCGGAGCGCCCGCAGGAAATCGACCTCCCGCAGATCAGGGCCGAGCGCCTCGACGAAATAGAACTCGCTGTGCGCGCTCTGCCAGAGCATGAAGTCGCTGAGCCGTTGCTCGCCCGACGTCCGGATGACCAGGTCAGGGTCCGGCTGACCGCTCGTATAGAGGTGCTCGCCGATGAGGTCGGGGGTCAGCAGCTCGGCGAGGGACTCGAGGTTGCCGCCGGTGAGGTGGTGTTTCTCGACGATGCTGCGCATCGCGTGCACGATCTCCGTCCGGCCGCCGTAACCGACGGCGAGGTTGATGTGCAGACCCTTTTTCTGGGATGTTCTGGCTTCGGCGGCGTCGAGCGCGGCGATGAGCGGTTCGGGCAGCCCGGTCGTCGCCCCCACCCTCTTCACGCGCCAGCTCCGGTAGTGCGAGAGTTCTTCGGCGAGGTCGGCGATGATCTCGATCAGGTCGTGGAGCTCGTCGGTCGACCGCGAGCTGAGGTTGTCGCTGGAGAGAAGGTACAGCGTGACAACCTTGATGCCGAGGTCGTCACACCATTCGAGGAACTCCCGCATCTTCGCGGCGCCGGCGCGATGCCCGTGCGCGGCCGTCTCGTAACCGAGTTGCTTCGCCCACCGACGGTTGCCGTCGATGATCATCGCCACGTGGTGCGGCAGCGTTTCGGAGCCGAGTCCACGGCGGAGGCGCTTCTGGTACAGGTTGTAGAGAAACCCTGGCCCTGGCTTCGAACGGCTGTTTGTCACACCGTTACGTTAGTGCAGTTTGCTCGGGAGGCGCCGCGTATCCTGTGTTCTATGCCCCTGTCGCCTTCCTCTCGCCATCGCCCAGACCACGGCGACGGAACCGGCGGTGCCGGGCCGAACGCTGAGGTCGACGCCGCCGTCGCACACGATGACGCCGCCGGCCCCGATCTGCCGAACATTCCGCTTCTCGACGACACCATCGCGCGGCCCGAGGACAACAAACCCACCTGGCGCGGCTGGATCCACGCCGGCACTTTCCCCCTCACCATCGTGGGCGGGATCATCCTCGTCTCGCTGGCGCAGGGCGCTCCGGCGAAATGGGCGACCGCGGTGTTCGCGCTCAGTTCGCTCCTGCTCTTCGGGGTCTCTGCGCTCTACCACCGGCTCAACTGGTCGCCGCGTGCCAAAGTCCTGCTCAAACGGATGGACCACGCCAACATCTTCCTGCTGATCGCCGGCAGCTACACGCCGGTGGCTGTTCTCGCCCTGCCGCCGGAGAAGGGCAGCCTTCTCCTCGCGCTGGTCTGGGGAGGAACCCTCGTCGGCATCATCTTCCGGATGTTCTGGCTGCACGCGCCCCGCTGGCTCTACGTTTTCCTGTACATCGCGCTGGGCTGGGCCGCAGTGATGTACCTCTTCGACATCTTCCGGGTGAACCCGGCGACGATGACGCTCATCATCGTCGGAGGGCTCCTCTACACGGGAGGCGCCATCGTGTACGCCCTCAAACGGCCGAACCCCGTTCCCGGGCACTTCGGATTCCACGAGATCTTCCACGTGTGCACGGTGCTCGCCTTCCTCTGCCATTGGACAGGCATCCTGCTGCTTGCCGTGAATCCGGCGTTCAACCTGGGCTGAGCGCTCAATCCTCCCGGGTGAGCACGAACACGGGAATCTCGCGTGTCGTCTTTCTCTGGTAATCGGCATACGGCGGATAGGCGGCGGCGGCGCGTTCCCACCACACCCGCTTCTCATCACCGGTGACTTCCCTCGCCGTGTAGTCGTGCCTCTCGGCCAGGTCCTGCAGTTCGACGTGGGGATTCGCACGGACGTTGTAGTACCAGACCGGATGCTTCGGCGCGCCCCCGAGGGAGGCGACGATCGCGTACTCCCCTCCGTGCTCAACCCGCATGAGCGCGGTCTTGCGGAGCTTGCCGCTTTTCGCACCGACGGTGGTGAGCACGACCACGGGCCGGCCGTGCAGCGTCGTCGCTTCGGTCCCGCCGGATGCCTCGTACCGTTCTACCTGGTTGCGCGCCCACCCGCTGGTGCTCGGCTCGTATTCTCCGGTCAACGGCATGGCTCCACTCCTCCGCGGGGGTGAACGGCCCCCGACCGGATCAGTGTAGTGTCGCGGGTCGCGGGTGCCTACCATGGAGAAGGTGGGCGATCTCTCCGCAACGACGAGAACCGAGGTCCTGGTGGTGGGGGCCGGGCCGACCGGCCTGCTGCTCGCCGTCATCCTCGCGAAGCTGGGCATCGACGCGGCGATCGTCGACAGCAAGTCCGGCCCGACACGAGAGTCCCGGGCGCTCGTCCTGCAGGCCCGCACAATGGAGATCCTCGATCAGCTCGACATGGTCGATCCTGTTCTTGCCGAGACGGTGACCGTGACGGCAGCGAGTCCCGGCTTCGAGCGGACTTCGTTCGGCCGGGTGCCGATCGGACGGATCGGCGCGGAGGTCTCGCCGTTCCCCGGCCTCCATGTTTTGGAGCAGTCGAAGACGGAACGAATCCTTGTCGATCAACTCGAACGGCTCGGGGGTTCGGTGCTCTGGAACCATCGGCTCGCCGGCCTCGCCGATCAGGACGCGAACGGCATGGGGGTGGAAGCCGTCCTGGACGGCCCTGAGGGCAGGATCCGGATGTCGGCCGCGTATTGCGTCGGGGCAGACGGGGCGTCGTCCATGGTCCGTAAGCTCCGCGGCATCCCGTTCGAGGGCATCACCAACGAGCACACGTTCTACGTTTCTGACGCGCACGGGGTGACCGGTCTGGAGCCCGAGGTCGTGAACATCCGGTTCGGTACCGACGATTTCCTCATCACATTCCCGATGGCACCCGGCGGGCATGACCGTCTCCTCGGCACGATCCGGCTGTCTGACGTGAATGAGTTCGTCACCGAAGACGCAGCCCGGACGAAACTGGCACGGGTGTTCGGGGTCGGATACGACGTCACGAGCTGGTTCTCCACCTACCGGATCTCCCACCGGGTGGCCGCGCGATTCCGTGACGGAAGGGTGTTCCTGGCCGGTGACGCCGGACATGTGCACTCGCCGATCGGGGCGCAGGGCATGAACACTGGTCTGCAGGACGCCCACAACCTCGCATTCACCCTCGCCGCGGTGCTCCGCACGGGCGAGGTGTTTCCCGCTCTCGACCGCTACGAGGCAGAGCGTCGGCCGGTGGCTCTCCGGCTCGTGTCGACCACGGACCGGTTGTTCAGCATCGTCACCGGCAGCTCGGTCCGCTCCCGGTTCATCCGCCGCCGGGCGAGCCGGCTGGTCGTTCCAGTCGTCGTCGGTGTGGTCCCCCGGCTGCCAGGCGCCCGCCGGATTTTCGAATACCTGTCGCAGACGCGCATCCATTACTGGATGAGCGCCGACGCGAGAATCACCCGCCACCGCGGACGCGTCGTCGGACGACGGCTCCAGTGGACCGGAACGAACTTCGACGTCCTGAGAAGCCTGGACTGGCAGGTTCACTTCTACGGCACCGTCGACAGGAGGCAGGCCGTGCGGGTTCTCAGTGCCCTTCGGCTGCCGTTCCACAGTTTCCCGACGGTCGGCGCGAGCAGGCTCTCACCTGACCGTTTCTACCTGGTCCGCCCCGACGGATTCGTGGCCGCCGAGGCCACCGGCGATGAGGCGATCCGGGTGTTCCGCAGCGCCCTCGCCGAGCAAGGTGTTCGCCGGGCCCGACACGCCAGGGTCGATACAGTATCCGGATGAACGCCGTCACAATCCTCTGACCGAGCGAAGAGGACTGGCAGCGCGTGCGGGACCTTCGACTGAAGCTGCTTCAGGACACCCCGGTCGCGTTCTGGAGACCCTCGAATCGGCCCAAGCGAACTCGGAGGATGTCTGGCGGATGCGCTCCTGGACGTTGTCGAGGACTGGGCTCGCGAGCAGGGCGACACCCTCACCCTGCATGTGCACGAGGACAACGACCGGGCGATCGCTTTCTACCGGCGCCGCGGCTACGAGCTGACCGGTCGCACCATCCCGGACAACCTCGATCCGACGAGGAACGAACTGGAGATGAGAACGGTGCGGTGACGCAGCCCCTCATCTCAGAGCGGCTTGTCGCCCGAATACGGGTCGACGACACCGTCAGACGCGGGGCCATCGTAGCCCACGCGGTCGCGCTCGTCCAGTTCGCCATGCAACCGCT
>NZ_JAODMP010000001.1 GCF_025464835.1 Mycetocola sp.
CGACTCGCGAGGTTAGACGAGCCTTCGCTTCCTTGCGGATTGTGTGTGGCTGAGTAGCGTTGTTGCCAACAGCGCATCACGCGCAAAGCGAAGGGCAACACTCATGACAGATCTCACCACCGTTTCATCCACCTCCGTCAGCCCCGACGTCGCAGCGGGAGTCGCCCAGTTCCTGAGCCCGGTCGTCATCGACCTGACCGCTCTCGTCGTGAACGGCAAGCAGGCCCACTGGCACGTCCGCGGAGCGAACTTCGTCGGAGTCCACGAACTCCTCGACACCATCGTCGAGCACGCCCAGGACTGGGCTGACAGCGCCGCAGAACGCATCGTCGCCCTCGGCCTTCCCGTCGACGCCCGGCTGGCTACCGTCGCCGCGAAGACGACGACCGGCGAGCTGACGGCAGGGTTCCAGCAGTCGGCTACCACGATCGCCGAGTTCGTCGCACAGATCGACGCGGCCCTCACCTCGATCAAAACCGCTGTCGACGAGCTGGACTCGATCGACCTGACCAGCCAGGACGTCGCCATCGAAATCGCCCGTGGCCTCGAGAAGGACCGCTGGTTCCTCGTCGCCCACGTTTCCAAGTAGCACTCACTCGATATAAGGAGGGCCGCCCCATCTGGGGCGGCCCTCGTTTCGCGTCGCCCGAAGCCGGGTCACAGTGCGCTGAACGTGTCCCGGCCGTTGAGAACCGTCGCGGCCACCGGCATCCGTCTCAGCTCGCCCACAGTCGCGGTGTACGGGTCCCGGTCGACGAGAACGAGGTCAGCGACCTGGCCGGCGTGCACCGTTCCGCTCCCCGTGCGTGTGGACGCGGCGATCGCCTCGGCGACGGTGATCGACTGCTCAGGATGCCAGGGGGCGCGTCCGTCACGCGCCCTGCCCACGGCCGCCGACATGGCGAGCCACGGATCCAGTGGGGCGACGGGAGCATCCGACCCCAGGGCGAGCGTCCCGCCGGCGTCGAGGATGCTGCGCAGGCTGAACGCACGATCGGTCCTGCCTGCCCAGTACCGGTCGGCGACGTCTCGATCGTCCATGGCATGTTCGGGCTGCACGCTCGCGGTCACCCCGAGTGCCGCGAACCGGGGGATGTCATCGACCGAGAGCAGTTGAGCGTGCTCGACGGAGCCGCGGGAGCCCGTCGTGGCGAACGCGTCGAGGACGTGGGTGTTGGCCGCGTCCCCGATCGCGTGAATGGCGGACTCCAGACCGGCGGCGCGGGCGCGCGACATCAGGGGAACCAGTTCGCCAGGGGACACATTGAGTACGCCGTTCGGGTGCTCGGTTCCGGCCAGACCCGAGTAAGGGTCGACACAGTACGCGGTCCGGGTGTTGAGGGAGCCGTCGGTGATCACCTTGAGCGGACCGACCTCGAGCAGCCCGTGGGTGTGCGGCAGGACCTGACCGGTTCGGAGCCGTTCGGCGATTGCACGGTCGAGATGCTGCGGGTAGATGCCGAAACGCGCGCGCAGAGCGATCGCGCCGGCGGCGATGCGCCTCGACCATGAGTCTCGATTCCACGCCATTTCGAAGTCGACGATACCGACCACGCCCCGGGCGGCTGCGGCATCCGCGGCATCCCTGACCCAGCCGTCGACAACGCTGTCTGGAGCCGTCTCGAGGCTGCGGTGCACCGCGAACGCATCCTCTTCACGGAGGATCCCCGTGGCGGAATCGGGGTGGCCATACCGCCGGAGCGCTGCGCTGTTCAGCCAGACACAGTGCAGGTCAGCGGCGATGAGGACAACGGCTCGGCCGTGTGATACCCGGTCGAACGCGGCGAGGTCCGCCGCGTCAGGCCAAAGCGCGTCCCGGAACCCGAAGCCGACCGCTGGTTCATCCGCGGCCGGCGGGCCGGGCGTCGTGCGCGAGTCGACGGCGGCGAGTACCTCGGCGGCTGTTGTCGTGCGTGCCAGATCGAACCGCCGGGTGGTCTGCGCCCACTGGGTGAAGTGCACGTGCGAATCCCACAGCCCCGGCAGCATCCACCGGCCGTCAGCATTCGTCACCTCCCCTTCGGCGGGGCGTGTCCCGGCCGGACGCACCTCGACGACATGCCCGTCCTCAAGCACGACGTCGACGGGTCGAGGGTCTCCCCCGGCAATGCGCACCTCGGTGAACGTGCGACGGATGCCTGAACCCGGCTGGGCGGCGCGCAGCCGGAACTCGCTCACCGGCGAGCCCGCCGCATCTCGTCGGCCAGGGCCTGGTTGGGGTATTCGGTGCCATTCTCGAGCTGGTCGATGATCCGCTCTACCGTCTCGGCCGGGCGATTCTGGCTGAGTTTGCGCTTCGCGGTGACCCGCGTCGGGGTCAGCCGGAAGCCGACGGTTCCGCTGCTGATCTGGCGCGCGTACTCCGCGTTCGCCGGAGTTCCCTCCATGAGGCGGGGTTCAGGCATCCGCTTCTCGAAGTGTTCGACGAGGTTCCCGAGGACCCGGTAGTTCTCCTCGTCGCTGAGGACCTCGGGGATGCCGCGCAGGTGGGCGACGACGAAGTTCCAGGTGGGCACCGCCGGGTTGGCGTCGTACCAGCTCGGGGAGATGTATCCCTGCGGGCCCTGCACGATCACGAGCAGTTCGTGTGAGCCGAGTTCGTGGATCGCTTCGTCCGGACGGCCGACGTGGCCGAGGATGGTGAGGTCCTCCCTGTCCGGGTCCAGCACCACGGCGTAGTGGGATGCGACGAGGCCATCGGCCGTGTCGCTCACGAGCGTCACCCACGGGTTTCGTTCGATCAGGCGGCGCAGTTCGGGGATGTCACCGAGAACGAAGCTGGGGTTCTGTCTCATCGGGTCCTTCTCGCTCTCGTGGATTCATCTCTGGCAGACCGGGCACCAGTACAGCTTCCTGGCGCCCATCTCTTCGAGCAGAATATGGGTTCCGCACACCCGGCAGGGCAATCCCTCCCGCTTGTAGACCCAGTGCCGGTCGTCGCGGTGCGCCATGGCTTTGCGGTAGTCCTCGCCGGTGAGGTTGTCCATGGTCATCATCTGGCCGGTCTCCACGCCGATTCGAAGCAGCCGGGACCAGTCCCGCCAGATCTGCCGCACCGTCTCTTCCGGCACGAGTTTGCCGGGGGTGTGCGGGTTGACGCCCGCCCGGAACAGCAGTTCCGCCCGGTAGACATTCCCGATCCCGGAGACGACGGACTGATCCATGAGGAGCAAGCCGATCGGCGTCGGCTTTCTGCGCACAACGCCTGTGAACCGGTCCTCAGCCTCATCGCTGTCATCCAGTAACGGATCAGGTCCCAGTTTCGCGATCACCTCGCCGACTCGGGCGTCATCGATGATCTCGCACGCGGTCGGTCCGCGCAGGTCGGCGACGGCGTGCTCGGCGAGGAGCCGGACGCGCACAGCACCGACCGGTTCAGGCGGAAAAGTGTCCCATTCCGAGTCGGCGAGGCTCTTGGTCTGTTCAGACATTCGCACCCGGGTCTTGCGTGGTGCGCCGATCGAACTCAACGAGTTCTCTCCGGCGTCGTCGAGGATCGCCGCGGCAAGGTCGGTTCCCCTCTGGTTCGTGTGGCCCATCCGGCCGTTCGCGGAGGCGATTGTCGCATCCTGGGTGATCTCACCGGCGAAATCCCATGCCCCGTACATCCCGAGGTGCACGCGAAGCCAGACGCTGTCGTCGAAGTCGATGAACATCTGTTTGCCGACGGCCTTCACATCGGTGACCGTGCGCCCGTCGAGCAGCGCCGCTCCCTCCACGAAACGGCCCTGCGGTGACGAGACACGCACGCGGTGACCCGCGAAGTTCTGCCGGAACTGGCGCGCGATTCGGTGGACGGAATGCCCCTCTGGCATGTCAGCCTCGTTCGGGGAGGACGTCGACGCCCTTGCCGGAGATCGTGCCTGTCTTCTCGAACTCCGCCAGCTGGGCGATGCGGCGCACGTGGCGTTCCTCGCCGGTGAACGGTTCAGCGATGAACGCGTCGATGAAGGAGATCACCTCGTCGACGGAATGCTGCCTGGCGCCGATCGAGATGACGTTGGCATCGTTGTGCTCTCGCGCCAGTTTCGCTGTGCTGAGATTCCAGACGAGGGCCGCCCGGATGCCGCGCACCTTGTTCGCGGCGATCTGTTCACCGTTGCCTGAACCGCCGAAAACGACGCCTAGTGCTTCTGCTCCGGCCGACTGGTCCCGAACGACGGCCAGCGCTGCGTTGATGCAGAACGCCGGGTAGTCGTCGAGGGCGTCGTACTCGGCAGGGCCGTGGTCGAAGACCTCATGCCCGTTGTCGCGGAGGTGCTGTTGCAGGTGCTGGCTGAAGTCGAGTCCGGCGTGATCGGTGGCGATATGGATGCGCATGCCTCCATTCTGCCGTTTCCGTGCAGCGTCGGCGCCCGCCACTCAGTTGAAGATCGGGCCGACCGTGCGGCTGCGCTTGATCTCGAAGAAGCCCGGGTACGCGGCGACGGCGACGACGCCGTCCCACAGCCTGGCCGCTTCCTCACCGATCGGAGCCGGGGAGATGACCGGTCCGAAGAAGGCGATACCGTTCACGGCGATGACTGGGGTTCCGACGTCCTGTCCGACGCGGCCGATTCCGTCGAAGTGGCTCGCACGCATGGGGGCGTCGTAGGCGTCCGTCTCTGAGTGGTCGGCGAATTCCGGTGGCAGACCCACTTCGGCGAGCGCCTGCGAGATCACCGTGTCCGGGTCGGTCGACCCACCGGGGTGGATCTGCATGCCGAGAGCGTCATAGAGCGGCTTGACGATCGCTTGGCCGAATTCCTGCTGGGCAGCGGCGACGAGGCGGGTGTAGCGAAGCGCCCGGGGCAAGAACGCGCGGTAGTCCTCGGAGACATCCTGGTTTTCGTTGAGCACCGCGAGACTCATCACATGCCAGGTGACCTCGAGGTTCCGCAGCCGAGCCACTTCGTCGACCCATCGGGAGGTCATCCACGCCCAGGGGCAGGAAGGATCGAACCAGAAGTCGACGGCGGTGGGGGCTGTGGCGGTCATTTCGGTGCTCATGCTTCCAGCCAACCACGGAACCGGGCACAATCATTCCCCCGGCCGTCCCCTCAAATTCAGCAGTTTTTGCTCGACACGCCGCGCGAGAGCGCTCTCATACGGCGTGTCGTCCCAGTTCTGCTGAATTTGGACGTGGTTGCTGAATTCGGAGACGTCCCAGGCACCGGTGCACGGATCCGACGACGCTCCGAAGCGAGCGACTACGCTTGCAAGTCGGACACGATCCGATCGATTCGTTCCCGTCCCATCACGCACAAAGGAGTTCAGCGTTGCCTGGAGAAAACCTCACCCGCGCCGAAGCACAGGAGCGGGCATCGCTCGTTTCCACCTCGAGCTACCAGATCGCGCTCGACCTCACCACCGGGCCGGAGACCTTCCGCTCGACCACAACGGTGCGATTCACGGCCACTCCAGGAGCCTCGACCTTCATCGACGCCATCACGCGCACGGTGCACTCGGTGACCCTCAACGGCGCGAGCCTGGACCCCGCCGTCGTGAGTGATGGCACCCGGATCACCCTGGACAACCTACAGGCCGAGAACGAACTCGTCGTCGACGCCGACATGATCTACATGAACACCGGTGAAGGCCTGCACCGCTTCGTCGACCCCGTCGACGATGAGGTGTACCTCTACAGCCAATTCGAGGTGCCCGACTCTCGCCGCATGTATGCCGTGTTCGAGCAGCCGGACCTCAAGGCGACGTTCCAGTTCACGGTGACCGCCCCAGCGCACTGGGACGTCATCTCCAACGCGCCCACCCCCGAACCGGTCGATGCTGGTGCAGAGAGCAAGACGTGGACGTTCGAACCCACCCAGGTGATGTCGAGCTACATCACCTGCATCATCGCCGGCCCGTACGCTGTGGTTCGCAGCGAACTCACTTCCAGCGACGGCCGCACCATCCCGCTCGGAGTGTTCTGCCGCAAGAGCCTGTCGGAGTACCTCGACGCCGACTACATCTTCGAGAAGACCCGTCAGGGCTTCACATACTTCGAGTCGAAGTTCGACTACCCGTACCCCTTCGAGAAATACGACCAGCTCTTCGTGCCCGAGTACAACGCCGGGGCGATGGAGCACGCGGGCGCTGTGACCTTCACCGAGGCGTACATCTTCCGCTCCAAGGTGACGGATGCCGTCAAGGAACGTCGCGTCGTCACGATCCTGCACGAACTCGCCCACATGTGGTTCGGCGACCTCGTCACCATGAAGTGGTGGAACGACCTCTGGCTCAACGAGTCCTTCGCGGAGTGGGCATCGACGATCGCCGTCGCCGAAGCCACCGAGTGGACCGGCGCCTGGACGACCTTCAACGCCATGGAGAAGAGCTGGGCCTATCGGCAGGACCAGCTTCCGTCCACCCACCCGATCGTCGCGACGATCAATGACCTCGAAGACGTGCAGGTCAACTTCGACGGCATCACATACGCCAAGGGCGGGTCTGTGCTCAAGCAGCTCGTCGCCTGGGTAGGTATTGACGCCTTCTACGCTGGTGTCTCCGCCTACTTCACGAAGCACGAGTGGGGCAACACCGAGCTGGTGGACCTGCTCACCGAGCTGGAGACGGCCTCCGGACGTGACCTCAGCGACTGGGGCAAGCTCTGGCTCGAGACCGCCGGCGTCAACACGCTCCGCCCCGAGATCAGCGTCGACGAGAACGGCGTGATCACCGCTTTCACGGTGTTGCAGAGCGCCGTGGCCGCGTATCCGACGATCCGACCGCACCGCCTCGCGATCGGGTTCTACAACACCGTCGACGGAAAGCTTCTCCGGGAGCACCGGCTCGAGCTCGACGTCGACGGCGAGCGGACGGATGTTCCTGAGCTGGTCGGCCGGAAGCGCCCCGACCTGGTGCTGCTCAACGACGACGACCTCGCCTACGCCAAGATCCGCCTCGACGACGCGTCACTCGCGGTCGCCACAGAGTCCCTTGCGACGATCGAGGACCCGCTCGCGCGGTCGCTCGTCTGGGCGGCAGCCTGGGATGCCACCCGCGACGCTGAGACACCGGCGCGGGAGTACGTGCGCCTGGTGCTCGGCAACATCGCAAGCGAGAGCGAATCGACCACCATCCGCACGACCCTCACCCAGCTCGTGCTCGCCGCGACGCAGTACGTCGCTCCCGAGGTGCGCGAGGACGTCCTCGTCGAAGTCGGCGACACCCTGTGGCAGCTGGCCGAAGCAGCCGAGCCCGGTTCGGACGCCCAGTTCCAGTTCGTGAAGTTCTTCGCCGGGGTCGCGTCCACCGATGTGCACTTCGACATCCTCCGGGGGCTGCGCGCCGGAGAGCTGACGCTCGATGGCCTGACCGTCGACACCGACCTCGACTGGGAGCTCCTCACGGCGCTCACCGCCGGTGGCGTCGCCGGGAACGACGAGGTCGACGCGGCGCTCGCCGATGACAACACGGCCAACGGCGCCAAGGCAGCGGCGCTTGCCCGTGCCGCGATTCCGGCGTTGGAAGCGAAACGCACCGCGTGGGCATCCGTCGTCGACACCGACACGGCGCCGAACGCGATCGTGCAGTGGACCGGCATCGGATTCCAGCGCGCCCGGGACAAAGAGGTGCTCGCGACGTTCATTCCGGACTACTTCGGGATGCTGCAGCGGATCTGGGAGTCACGAAGCTACAAGATCGCCGAATACCTGGTGATGGGCCTGTACCCGGCACCGTTGGCAAACGAGGAGCTCCGCCAGGCGACCGTTGCCTGGCTCGACGCGAACCCAGAGCCACCCGCCCTCCGCCGTATCGTCGTCGAGAACCTCGCCGGCGTGGAGCGTGCGCTCAAGGCACAGGAACGCGACGCACGGGCGTAACCCCTGAGTTGCCGGGTTTGCCGGGGGTTCGCAGTTCTCTGCAGCTCTGTGAACCCGGCAACTCGCGTCGTTCTGCCACCTGCAGCATCCGTCCAGAACGCTTCGGTAGAATTGAGCCAATGAATATGACTGACTTCTGGGCGAGCGTCGGCACCTTCTTCGAAAGCCCCCTCGGAACGCTCGTTTCCATCGCGCTGATCATCGTCGGCGCATTCGTCGCGGCGTGGCTGCTTCACTTCGTGATCCGTCGTGTCGTGCATCAAATCGTCTCCGGAGTGAAGAAGAACCAGGGCGCCGAAGACACCCAGGCGCTCAACGTGTCTCCGCTCGCAGCCGTCCGGCTCGTGCAGCGTACCCGCACCCTCGGCACAGTGCTCGGCAACATCGTGAACGTCACAGTGGTCATCGTGACGATCGTGCTGATCGTCACCGAGATCGACGACCGAATCATCGGCTCGCTTGCGCTGCTCACCGCCGCCCTCGGTGCCGGTCTCGGTTTCGGCGCCCAGAACATCGTCAAGGACGTGCTCAACGGCCTGTTCATGGTGATGGAGGACCAGCTCGGCGTCGGCGACGTCGTCGACCTCGGTCCGGCGACCGGTGTTGTCGAGCGGGTCGGCATCCGGATCACCCAGGTACGCGACGTCAATGGAACGCTCTGGTTCGTCCGCAACGGCGAGATCCTCCGCGTCGGCAACATGTCACAGGGCTGGGCCCGGGTGATCATCGACCTCGCCATCCCGTACGACGCAGACGTCGAAGCGGTACAGGATCGGATGATGGAGGCGGCGTCCGCCCTCGCTCAGGATCCGAAGTGGCGCAGCAGAATCCTGGAACGCCCGGAACTGTGGGGCATCGAGTCGATCTCAGAAGAGGCCCTCGTCATCCGTCTCGTCGTGAAGACCCGCCCGCCGGCGAAGGACGACGTCGCCCGCGAGCTCCGGGCCCGCCTGAAGGCTGGCACCGACGCGATGGGCATCCAGTTGCCGACGCTCAAGAGCGTCGTCCTCGAGGGCTTTGACGGTGCAGCATCGGTCACCGGCGCCCGCCCGCCACGGACGAAGCCGCTCACAGTCGTCAACGAGGCCCCGCACGCGGCGCGGAAACCACCGAGAAAGCCGGCACAGAAACCATGAGCAACCTCCTCTCGAGCAATTTCTACGCGGAGGTCGGCGGCCGCCCGACGTTCGAAAAGCTCTGCGTCGAGTTCTACAAGGGCGTCGCCGACGACCCGGTACTGAAGCCGATGTACCCGGAGGAGGATCTCGGTCCTGCCGCTGAACGGCTCACCATGTTCCTTGAGCAATACTGGGGCGGACCCGGGACGTACAGCGAGCAGCGCGGACACCCCCGGCTGCGGATGCGGCACATGCCGTTCAAGGTCAACCCCGATGCCCGGGACCGCTGGCTGCTCCACATGCGTGCCGCGGTTGACACCCTCGGGCTCTCACCCCTCCACGAGGCGACACTCTGGGATTACCTCGAGCGTGCCGCTCAGGCGATGGTCAACACCGTCGACGAGTAGCCCGGCCGACGCGATAGCGTCGCGGTGCGATCAGTGCACCATGCATGGCCCCCTACCGAAGCCGGGCGTTGCCCGTGCCGATTTGCAGAAAGGGCTGGACGTGTCCTCCGTGCGCGCCGGTGACCTTGCCGTCGCAACCTCCCTGGCAGAGGAGCAGATGCAGGAGCTCATGGCGTTGGGCCTCGACGAGACCTCCCTCAGAGAGTCTGGATGGGGCTGCTCCACCATTTCTCTGGGGATCTCGGCCCGGCCGCTGAACAGGCCTCTTGCGCGTCGTCGTCTGCGACCCTGGCCCGGTGCGGACGCGAGCCAGCCCCAGCCCCCTCACCGCGCCGGTCGCAGCAGAACGTGGGCAGGGTAGCCGGATTCGTGCCAGCTCCGCGGACGTGCAGCGCACGTACCGTGACGGAATGCGGGTCGACCGTCGGCTGCTTCGTTCGCGGGCGCGGCACGAGCCGTCTTCGCAGTTCAGGTCGGCGCAGCTTCGACGTCTACCCGCCGGTGTTGAGTCTGCGACCTCTTCTCGCCGGGATTGCCGGGGCGACGAGCGCACGGCCAGACCGCGTCTGGAAGCAGGGCGCCTATCGCCGTTCGCGTGCGCAGAACAGCCCTATCTGTGAGACGTTCACGCTTCGCCCGGATGGGGTCGCGGATGTGGCATCCAGTGACGCGGAGCAGGGCACAGCACTGCTGTTCGAGGCCTCGCGGCAGCTCGAGTCGTTCGGCGTCAAACTGTACGCGACTCAGCCGGTGGTGGAGTGGGCCGAGGCGACGGCGCCGCAGCAGGAGGTGGCAGGCGAACTCGTCCGCAGTTCCCTCGCCATGTTCCAGGGGCGGGGGTGAAGTTCTGGGCGGATGGCGCCCGCCGGGTGGCGCAGTCACATCTATGTCGGCGCAGTGATGACTGACCTCTCCTCCCGTCGGGGACACATCACCGGGACGTCGTCGGCGGGCGGCGACCGCACAGAAATCACTGCGGAAATCCCGGATGCCGAACTCTTGCGTTACGCGATCGAGCTGCGCGCTCTGACCGCAGTACCGGCGTCTTTGGCCGCAGCTACCTTCACGACGAACCCGTGCCGTCGAAAGCGGCCGTCGACGCTTAGCCGGGTTCAGCCGGCGCGACCGGTGCGGACCAGCACGTGCCCGCGCACCGGACTTGCCCGGATCCACTGACCCGAGCTGTACAGAGGGACCTCCTCCTCACCGACCAGGAAACCGAGGCTCCCGGCGGCGAACGCGACACCAGTCGGCACGGTCGGGTGCCCATCGAGGGAACGGGACCAGACCTCCGAGCGGACACGCTGCACCAGGAGATCACCGGTGTTCTCTGGCACCGCACGTGCCACCTCTCCGGCACCGTCACGCGCCGTGAGTTCGAGTGCCACAGAACTGACAGAGCCGATCCGCTCCCACCCGCCGCGCGGCGGCGCGATCCCGGACCAGCTGGTGCGAACGTCGCTGTCCGGCAGCGACACGGCCCCGGTGCCGTCGGATGTTTCGAGCGCGGCCAGCCGGTCGGAGATCGCTGCGGGAGGAACAACCCGGTCGAATCCGGCTCCGGAGATCTCCGCGAAGGTCCGCAGGCCGAGGATCGTCGGGCTCGAGTCCAGCAGCCCGCGTGGGTACAGCACAGCGGAGTAGACGGCGAGCACTCCCCCTCCGGCGATCAGCCGCACAGCGGTGTCGTCGACAATCCGCACCCGGGCCAGGTAGGTCCGAAGGTCGGCGGCGGCGTGGGCGTCCTGAAGCTGAAATGTGTTCGTCATCTGCTGTCTAAACTACCTAACAGGGCCGTGTCGCCCGACCGCACCTCGCCATCGATCGGAGAACCATGACCGACCCCCTCGACTCCCTCCTGCGCGCGCTCGACCTGACAGACACAGGCGCGAGGACCAGTGAAGACATTTTCACCGGAGAATCGCAGTGGATGCCAGGTGGCCGGGTGTACGGAGGCCAGGTCCTGGCCCAGGCGGTTATGGCGGCGTCGAGGACAACGGAGGAGGATCGCGTCATCCACTCGATGCACGGTTACTTCCTGCGCCCAGGCGACGTGAACCAGCCAATCACCTTCAGCGTCGACCGCATCCACGACGGCCGCTCTTTCTCCACCCGGAGGACGCAGGCATACCAGAACGGGCTCCCCATCCTGTCGATGATCGCATCGTTCCAGGACATCGACGAGGGTCTCGACCACCATGCTCCGATGCCGGAAGGCTACCCGGAGCCGGAGAGCCTGCCGACCTCGGCCGAGCACCTCAGCCACATCGACCACCCGGTGGCGCAGGCCTGGGCTGACGACCGGCCGTTCGACATCCGCCACGTACCCTCACCGATCTACCTGTCGGTGGAGGGTGAGCACACGGCCGCGAACGCCGTCTGGATCAAAGCGATCGGCGAGCTCCCCGACAACGACGGTCTTCACCGCGCAGCGCTCGCGTACGCAAGCGACTATTCACTGCTGGAATCGATTCTTCGCCGCCACGGGCTCCCCTGGATGACGCGCGATCTCAAGGTGGCGAGTCTCGACCACGCCATGTGGTGGCACCGACCGGTGCGCGTCGACCAGTGGCTGCTGTACGTGCAGGAATCCCCGAGCGCGTCCGGTGGGCGCGGCCTCGCCCAGGGACGGTTCTATTCACGCGACGGCCGGCTTGTCGCGAGTGTCGCCCAGGAGGGGATGGTGCGGGTTCCGCCGGCGTTGTCCGCCGGCGGAATCGGCTAGCGCCGTTTGGTGAACGCGACCGGGTCCTCGAGATACCTGGTCCACGCCGTGCGTTCCTCGTCGGTGATCCGGCGTGGGCGCGATGTTCCGGAGTCGACGAGCACGATGGTGCTCGATGCACGGGCGTACAGCTGCTGGTCCGTTCCGACGGGGCCGTACACTTCGTAACCGACCTCGAGGCTCGCCCCGCCGAGGTTGCCGATCCAGACCTGCACATCCAAAGGCTGGCGCTGGTAAGGAATCGGCGCCACATACTCCACTTCGTGCCGAGCGATGAGGGTGACGGTGTTCGAGCCGACTTCCGCCTCGATCAGGGCCATGCCCCCATCGACGTCCCCACCCTCGCTGGGGTCACGCCAGAACACGCGCACACGCGCCTCCTCGAGGAGGCGCATGAGCTCGACGTTGTTGACGTGGTTGTACGCGTCGAGGTCGCCCCATCGAAGATGGATCGGGACGTGGACCCGCATCAGTCTCGAGTGAGCTTGCGGTACGCGGAGCGGTGAGGCTTCGCGGCATCCGGTCCGAGGCGTTCGATCTTGTTCTCCTCGTACGACTCGAAGTTGCCCTCGAACCAGTACCAGTTGCCCGGGTCTTCCTCCGTGCCCTCGTAGGAGAGGATGTGGGTCGCAATGCGGTCGAGGAACCACCGGTCGTGAGTGATGACCACGGCACAGCCGGGGAATTCGAGGAGCGCGTTCTCGAGGCTTCCGAGGGTTTCCACGTCGAGGTCGTTGGTCGGTTCGTCGAGGAGGAGGAGGTTCCCGCCCTGCTTGAGCGTGAGGGCCAGGTTGAGGCGGTTTCGCTCTCCACCGGAAAGAACGCCTGCCTTCTTCTGCTGGTCAGGTCCCTTGAAACCGAACTGGGAGACGTAAGCACGCGAGGGGATCTCGGTCTTGCCGACCTGGATGTAGTCCTGGCCGTCCGAGACGACCTCCCACAGGTTTTTGTTGGGGTCGATGCCGCCACGGCTCTGGTCCACGTACGAGATGTCGACGGTGTCACCGATCTTCAGCTCGCCCCCGTCGAGGGGCTCGAGTCCGACGATGGACTTGAACAGCGTTGTCTTGCCGACACCGTTGGGGCCGATCACGCCGACGATGCCGTTGCGGGGCAGCGTGAAGCTGAGCTCGCTGATCAGGATGCGCTCGCCGAAGCCCTTCTGAAGCTTCTTGGCGTCGATGACCTGGGCGCCGAGGCGCGGGCCGACGGGGATGACAATCTCTTCGAAATCGAGCTTCCGAGTGCGCTCTGCTTCGGTGACCATTTCCTCGTACCGCGCGAGACGTGCCTTCGACTTGGCCTGACGGCCCTTGGCGTTTGAGCGCACCCAGTCGAGTTCCTCGGCGAGACGCTTGGAGAGCTTCTGGTCCTTCTTGCCCTGAATCTGCAGTCGTTCCTGCTTCTTCTCGAGGTAGGTCGAGTAGTTGCCCTCGTATGGGTACAGGTGACCGCGGTCGACTTCGGCGATCCACTCGGCGACGTGGTCGAGGAAGTACCGGTCGTGGGTGACAGCGAGGACGGCGCCGGGGTACTTGGCGAGGTGCTGCTCGAGCCAGAGCACGCTTTCGGCGTCGAGGTGGTTGGTGGGTTCATCGAGGAGCAGGAGGTCCGGCTTCTGGAGCAGGAGTTTGCAGAGAGCGACGCGCCGCTTCTCACCACCGGAGAGATTGGAGACTTCGAACTCACCCGGGGGTGTGCGAAGAGCGTCCATGGCCTGCTCCAGCTGCGAGTCGAGGTCCCACGCATCGGCGTGGTCGATCTCTTCCTGCAGCGTACCCATTTCGGCGAGCAGGGCGTCGAAGTCGGCGTCGGGCTCTGCCATTGCGGCGGAGATCTCGTTGAACCGGTCGACCTTGGCCTTGATCGGGCCGACGCCCTCCTGGACGTTCTCGAGGACCGTCTTCGTCTCGTCGAGTTCCGGCTCCTGCATCAGGATGCCGACGGTGTAGCCGGGGGTCAGCTTGGCTTCACCGTTGCTCGGGGTGTCGAGCCCCGCCATGATCTTCAGGATGGTGGACTTTCCGGCGCCGTTGGGGCCAACGACTCCGATCTTGGCACCGGGGAAGAACGACATCGTGACGTCGTCGAGGATGAGCTTGTCTCCGACCGCTTTGCGGGCGCGCACCATGGAGTAAATGTATTCAGCCATATTGCTACCAGTCTATCGGCCGCGTGCTGCCGATGAGGCACTTGCCGGTCCCGAGCACAGCCGCGAGCGTCGAGTGGTAGCCACCGACCGCTGAACCGTTCTGGCCGATCAGGCAGTTCTCGCCCCAGCGGACCGAGAACTGGATGGAATCGGCTGGGTGGCCAATGGTGGTCCGGTCTGCGGTGAGCTCCATCGTCGCCTTGTCGAAACCGGCCGCGGCCAGGCCGTCGATGAATAAGCGACCGTCTGCGTCGGCATCCGTTGCCAGAGTCAGGATGTTGACGCTGTCGAAGAGCGCAAGCGCCTCCTCCGCGGGGGCGCTCGGGTTGAAGGTAGCGGCGGGTGGCGACGACCGGGGGGATGCAGACGGGCTCGGTCCGGCCGGTCCAGGTCCCGCCGGTGTGCTGCAACCGGTGAGCACGAGAGCCAGTGCGATCGGAAGAACGCGGAGGGACGTGCCGGTGGGACTGCGCATGCCTGAATCCTCCGCCTCGTCATGGCGCAGGTCCCGCGCCCACCCCATCGTAGGCGCGGCCGCCCATCCCCTGTCAGAACGGTGGATCTGCCGCGTCGGCGGTCGCCCCGACCAGGTCGTCGACCTGCCGCCCGGGGACGGTGACATCCCACGCGTCCTGTGACGCGGACGCAGCAGTCGCCGGCGCGTCGGGAACCGGCGCGCCGGCATCCGTCGACGGGAATACCGTCGCGGCCCGCGCTTCTGGCGCAGCCGATATGTCTCGCTGTGCCGCGCGCTCGAACCGGGCCGTGCCCCAGACCAGATCGTGCCCGATGCTGTCGGCCTCGACGTCGACCGAGAGGCCGTTCTTCTCGCCCGCTTCCCAGCGCCGAACTTTCAGTCGCCCGGTCACGAGCACTCGGTCGCCCTTGTGCACGGATGCCGCCGCGTGAACCGCGAGGGCACGGAAAGCGGTCACGGTGTACCAGTTCGTGTCGGCGGCGACCCACTGGGAGGTGCGCCGGTCGAAATAGCGCTGGCTGGACGCCAACCGGAAACTGACGAAGGGAACCTTGTCGTCCTGATCTACCACGTAGGGGACAGTGGCGACGAGCCCGGTCAGGGTGATGGTGTCGGTCATGAGATGCTCCGTCCTGGGAATGCACGCAGGAACCTCCGGCGTGGGCGTGGCTCCCGGGCCGGCCCTCGTGCCGGATCGCCAGCTCCGGGAACCACAGATCGAGTGTGTTCCCACGAAGAGTGGGGGAACTGAGCGAAGACGGATCTGTGGACAGCTGTCGCGCGGGCGTCGGTTGTGGAGGTGCGTCTTCGCCAGGAATCGATGTTGACAACCTCGGCCGTGCCACTCACTAGCATTAGCCCATGAGCTACGTTGCCTCCGAGAACCGCTATGACACGATGCGGTACGCCAGAACGGGCAGAAGTGGCCTTCTCCTGCCCCGCGTGAGTCTCGGGTTCTGGCACAACTTCGGCGATGCGCGGGGGCTGGAGACCCAGCGAGCCATCGTCCGCCGGGCGTTCGACCTCGGCATCACCCACTTTGACCTGGCGAACAACTACGGTCCTCCTCCGGGCTCAGCCGAGAGAAACTTCGGCCGCATCCTCGCCGACGACCTCGCGGCTCACCGCGACGAGATCATCGTGTCGACGAAAGCCGGTTACGACATGGCGCCTGGGCCGTACGGTGAGTGGGGCTCCCGCAAGACCCTGCTGTCCTCGCTCGACCGGAGCCTCGGGCGGCTCGGTCTCGACTATGTCGATATCTTCTATTCCCACCGCCCGGACCCTGATACGCCGATCGAGGAAACGATGGGGGCTCTCGCCACCGCGGTGACCTCGGGGCGGGCGCTGTACGCGGGGATCTCGAACTACTCCCCGGACGACACTCGAAAGGCTGCCGCGGCGTTGGCTGAGCACCGGATTCCGTTGCTCATCCATCAGCCCAGCTATTCGATGTTCAACCGCCATGTCGAAAACGGGCTCCTCGACGTGCTCGACGAGGTCGGGGCGGGGTCGATCGTGTTCTCCCCGCTCGCCCAGGGCATGCTCACGGACCGCTACCTCGACGGCAACGTTCCGGCGGAGTCCCGCGCGGCGACGAGTCACTTCCTGCCTCCCGAGCGTCTGAGCGACACCTATCTGGAGCGCGCCAGAGCGCTTGACCGGATCGCCAGGGATCGAGGGCAAACCCTCGCGCAGCTCGCCCTGACCTGGGTGCTGCGGCACCCGCAGGTCACGTCGGCGCTCATCGGAGCGAGCTCGGTGCAGCAGCTGGAGCAGAACGTCGGCGCGCTCGACGCGCCGCCGCTCACCGAATCCGAGCTGGCCGGGATCGAGCCTTTCGCCGTCGACGGAACCGGCCTGAACTAACCCGTCGCCACCCGGGCCGCATCAGCGGCCCGGGTCGCGCATAACTCCTGGCGAATGGCGGCGGACCGGAGAGACATCGGCGTCGTCTCGGCGGGAGCCGTTCCGCTTGGCGGCCGCGCGCCCGAAAAGGCGGAGTTGTGCGCCACCAGTGCCGATGGACGGCTGATGTCGGTGGTGCTGATTAGCGTGGGTTCACGAGATCAATCCGGGGCCGGCCGCAGGCAAGGAGGAACCATGACAATCACCCATCCGACGGTCGTCGAACGCTTCTGCGTGCCAGCCGACATACCGGTCGACGTGGCTCGCCAACGCACCGGGCTCAACCTCGTGCGGGTGAAGGACGATCTGTGGCGGGCGACCGTTGCAGACGGCCGGATCCTCGGGCACATCGAACGCCGCGACGCAGCAGACGGCACCGTGTTCGTCGCAAAACGCCTTGCTCCCCAGTCGGCGCGGTTCCATACGCTGGGTGAGTTCTGGAGGATCGACGACGCGATGGACTGCCTGCACTCGCTCTGACCGCTGACGCTTCGACCAGGGCGGCAATTTCGCGACACGGTCTGAATTCCGGGGGTGCTGGCCGGTTGCCCGGTAACGTTCGGCACATGGAATGGTGGAATGAATTTGTAGCCTGGCTGACCGCACCCGACACCCGACCGGTGCTTTTCATGGCCGCGGTCGTGGCTGTCGCGATACTCGTCTCGGCGCTCCTCGCCGCTGCGGTCACGAAGGCCGCTGTGCGCCGTCTGGTCAACCAGCGTGACCGTGATCTCAAGGCATCCGCTATCGCAGCCCTCGTCGACGCGTCGACCGAGGCCGCCTCGTGGAACTCGCTGAGCCCGCAGGAACAGTTGCTCGCCGACCGTGCCGCCGCGCAGGCCGACATTCAGCTTCGACTGCTGCCGATCAAGGGATCGGCCGTTGCCGCGAACTGGGCTGCCCACCAGCTGGCAGAGATGAAGCGTGATTCCGCCACCTTTGGTTTCGAGCTCGCCGCTGTTCGGTCGGAGTTCCGCGACCGGCTCCTCGAATGGCAGGCCCGCCCGTCACGCACGCGTCGTGTCTTCGAAAGCGACCTGGAGCGATGGAAGTTCGAAGTCACCTCATCCGAGAAGACACTCGTCGCCGAGCAGGATGCATGGGCCGCCCGTGAACAGCGGGAGCGGTTCACGTCGACGGATGCCCTCGAACCGCTGGTGACACCGGCCTCGTTCTCGAGCGCCGACAACACGACCCAAAAACTCATCGACGACGTTGCCGCGATGGATGTCAAACGCGCGGCCGCCGATTCCGAGGCTGAGAAGAAACCCGCCTGACAGGTTCCCGGACGACAGAGGCGGTGCCGCGCAATTGCGGCACCGCCTCTGTCGTTGACGTCCATCCGGCTCAGGAACGCCACCAGGTGTCGGCGGGGGTGACCGGGGTCATGCGCTTGTGCCGGGTGGCCAGGAAACGTGCCTCGATGGACGCTGCAATGTCGTCAGGAACCGTCTTGCCTTCGAGATAGTCGTCGATGTCCTCGTATTCCAGACCCAGGTCTGCTTCGTCCGTCTGGCCCGGTTTGCGGTCGAGCAGATCCGCCGTCGGCGGTTTCTCGTGCAACCGGTTCGGGGCGCCCAGATGCACGAGGATCTCCTTGCCCTGCCCCTTCGTGAGGCCGGTCAGTGGCAACAGATCCGCGCCTCCGTCGCCGAACTTCGTGAAGAAACCGGTGACGGCTTCAGCGGCGTGGTCGGTGCCGACGACGAGGCATCCTTCTTCGCCTGCGATCGCGTATTGCGCGATCATCCTGGCACGAGCCTTGACGTTCCCCTTGTGGAAGTCGGTGAGCGGTTTGCCTGCGACGTCTTCGTATTCGTCCTCGACGGCATCCACGGCGCTCCGAACGTTGAAAGTGATCACACGCGCCGGGCGGATGAAGCCCAGCGCCAGCTGGGCGTCGTCTTCGTCGTGCTGGACGGCATACGGCAACCGTACGGCGATGAATGTGACCGAGGTCCCTTCTGCCGCCATCTTCTCGACCGCGAGCTGGCAGAGGCGACCGGCGAGGCTCGAATCCTGTCCCCCGCTGATGCCGAGGACGAGCCCCTTGGCACCCGTGGTCCGCAGGTAGTCGATCAGAAAGTCGACTCTCCTCGTCACTTCGGCTGCGGGGTCGATGGTGGGCTGGACGTTCAGCTCTGCAATGATCTGTGCCTGTAGCGCTCGCATCCTTCTAACGTACCGCCGTCCGGTTACAGGCGTGTGTCTGTGGCGGAGTGCCCCGCTTCACCAGCCCATAGTGCCCGGCTCACCCTTGAACGGTCCGACGACCCGCGAGGTGACCCATCCTCCGTAGAAATTGCCCTCCTGGGCGCGGACGACCTCGTCGCCGAGCCGGCACGATTCCATCCGCCCGGGGTAGACGGCAACCATGCCTGCGAGCTGTTCGAAACCCGCGCGGGGCGCCGGATAGTGCCACCCGCCCCGGCGGACGACGGCGTCCCCCGCTGACACGTCGAAGTACGCGGCGTGGCCCTTGAACTCGCACCAGCTGGACCCGCTGGCCGGGGTGAGCACACCGCTCGGGAAGGATGCCTGCGGCACGTAGTAGACGGGCGGATGGCTCGTCTCGAGCACACGCAGGGCGGCGGTGGTGTCCGCGATGACCTGACCACCGAGGCGGATTACCACCCGATCCGGGCTCGCCTCGATGCGTGGGGGCCTTGGGTAGTCCCAGACGGACTCCTGTCCGGGACCAGCAGGAAGCGGAACAGGACGCCGGGCGTGCGGGGATGGGGTCATCGCAACATGGTGGCCGATACGGCTGGAGAACCTCTGCGAAGCACCGCGAGACCCCAGACAAAGTGCCCCCGGCAGGATTCGAACCTGCGACCAAGAGATGAGAAGCACCGCGAGACCCCGGACAAAGTGCCCCCGGCAGGATTCGAAACTTCGACCAAGAGATGAGAAGCACCGCGAGACCCCGGACAAAGTGCCC
>NZ_JAODMP010000038.1 GCF_025464835.1 Mycetocola sp.
CAATACCCGAGAGCAGGCGGTGTACCCGGTCAAATCACTGGAGCGGACCAAGTATTGCCCGCCGCTGCGCAGAGTCGACAACGCATATGGGGAGCGGAACCTCGTGTGTGCCTGCCCTCCGCCTGAAGCAATCGAGTAGGCAAGTAGCGGGCGCTGGAGCATTGTGCTCCTCAGTTCGAACAGTGAGGGGGTCGACGGCCCTCCGGACCATCGACCCCCTAAAACTCGACACCCCGCAAAACGCTGCAGCGCCCTGCGGGGTGTTCGGATTTCGGCGTTGTTAGCGAGACCCGAACGTGCGTGCCCAGGCGAAGAAGTCCGTTGTGGGTCTCGTCGACGGCGTGCTGGCGACCGGCGCGGGGGCCGGTGTCGTCGCCGGGGCGCTCGACACAGGCGCAGAGGAAACCGAACCTGCGGGGTAGGTGGCGAAGTTCTGCGTGAAGTACAGGCGCCCGGAACTGTCTGCAGCGACCCCGATGCCCAGTGTGTTGGCTGAGGCCTGCGTGATGTTGCGGTAGTGCCCGGGTGACGCCTTCCACGCCGCAACAACAGCGGTGACCGAGTAGCCGTACGCGACGTTCTCGCTTGCCGTCGTCCATCCGGCCGGGTACTGGCTCGTGTACGACGGGTTGTGCGACATCGCGCCGGCGCTCGCCTGCCGAACCGACCAGTTCTGGGCGACGGTGTCGAGAGCGGCGCTCGCAGCCACGGGCTTCAGGCCCGCGCTTGTCCGGATGGCGTTGGTGTCGTCGAGGATGATCTTCCTCGCCTGGCTGAGCGTGTAACCACCGACGACCGGCTCTGCTGCCGACTGCACGGTGACCGGCTCCGCCGCCTGTGCCGCGGCCGGACCGGCAAGAACGCCGGTGGTCACGAAGACAGCCGCCAGGGCGACCGCGGTGACGCGACCGTGCTTTTTGGGTGTGTGCGTAATAGTGATCGTGTTTCCCCTCAGAAACGGTTCTGCCGAACCTGGAAATGAGGTTGCACTCTAACAAATCCCCCTGAAAGGGGCACACCTGCGCACTGAGTGGGGCTGGAGCATTTTGCTCCAGCCCCCAGCGAGCTCCAGCACATGGTGTGGGCGCGTGACCCAGACTCGCCGGGCGGCGAGGGTGTTCTCGGGGTGTCGAGTCATGGAACGCTGGACCGGGGGCGTGTATCGAACTCTTTCCTCTCTGAGTCCTGTGCCCCCGGTCCAGCGCGCCTTTGTTTGAGTCGAGGAGAAGATACCCCCCCGCCCGCAAACAGGAACTCAGTGCGACGAAGCCTTCTCCGCACCATGTCCGGTGAGCGAGCGCACTTCCATCTCCGCAGCAATCCGCGGATCTTCCTTCACCGACGAGGTGATCGTGCCGAGCCAGCCGAGCAGGAACCCGAGCGGGATCGAGACGATGCCCGGGTTGTTCAGGGGGAACCACGAGAAGTCGACATCCTTGAACATCGACGTCTCCGCGCCTGAGATGACCGGGGAGAAGATGATCAGCAGCAGCGCTGACGCCAGCCCGCCGTACATGCTCCACAGGGCACCACGAGTGCTGAATTTACGCCAGAACAAGGAGTACAGGATGGTCGGCAGGTTGGCGCTCGCCGCGATGGCGAAGGCGAGAGCCACCAGGAACGCGATGTTCTGCCCCTGGACCCCGATGCCGCCGGCGATCGCGAGGATGCCGATGACGACGACCGTGATGCGGGCGACCTTCACTTCGCCGTTCGGCGGGACAGCGCCCTTCTTGATCACGTTGGCGTAGACGTCGTGTGCGAACGACGTGGCAGCGGTGATGGTCAACCCGGCGACGACCGCGAGGATGGTCGCGAACGCCACGGCCGAGATGATACCGAGCAGGATCGACCCGCCGAGCTCGAAGGCCAGCAGCGGTGCGGCAGAGTTCACGCCGCCAGGTGCGGCGAGGATGGTCTCCTTGCCGACGAGGTACGCGGCGCCGTAGCCCAGTACAAGGGTGAACAGGTAGAAGAGGCCGATGAGCCAGATGGCCCAGACCACGCTTCTGCGTGCTTCTTTCGCCGTCGGTACCGTGTAGAACCTCATGAGCACGTGGGGGAGACCCGCCGTTCCGAGCACGAGCGCGAGCGCGAGTGACACGAAGTCGAGGCGCGAGACGCCTGTGAGACCGTACTGGGCGCCCGGGTTCAGGATGCCTTCACCTGCGACCTCGACGGCGTTGCCGAGAAGAGCGGAGAGGTTGAAGCCGTTGAGAGCGAGAACCCACACGGTCATCACCCCTGCGCCGGCGATGAGAAGAACGGCCTTGATGATCTGCACCCAGGTCGTCCCTTTCATGCCGCCGATGAGCACGTAGAAGATCATGATGAGCCCCACGACCGCGATCACCACAGATTGGCCGACCCGGTCGTTCACTCCGAGGAGGAGCGAGACCAAACCACCGGCGCCTGCCATCTGGGCGAGCAGGTAGAAGAAGCAGACGGCGAGTGTTGCCGTCGCAGCCGCGAGGCGCACCGGGCGTTCCTTGAGCCGGAACGAAAGGACATCCGCCATGGTGAACTTGCCGGTGTTGCGCAGCAGCTCGGCGACGAGCAGGAGCGCGACGAGCCAGGCGACGAGGAACCCGATGGAGTACAGGAATCCGTCGTAACCGTTCACCGCAATCGCTCCACAGATGCCGAGGAACGATGCGGCAGACAGGTAGTCGCCTGCGATCGCCGTACCGTTCTGGCCTCCGCTGAACGATCGGCCTGCCGCGTAGAAGTCGTTCGCCGTCTTGTTCGAGCGGGAGGCTCGGATGACGATGACGAGGGTCACGGCGACGAACGCCGCGAA
>NZ_JAODMP010000043.1 GCF_025464835.1 Mycetocola sp.
CAGGGTTCCCCTGGTGACCCCGGCATAGTACGCACCCACCGTCGGGGTGCCAACGGATGCCACCAGGAGGATCGCCGTGAAAGCCGCGATCCAGAACCGCGAGCCTGGCGCAGCCCGAACCAGGCGCACGAGTCGCAACGTGTCCACGGTCAGCACGAACCACAACACGGCGTATGCCGCGAGGACGATCTGCGCGGCGGTGAGGGCGAACGAGTTGGTGACGATGGAGAGAATGGCGGAGCGCCAGAGCATGTACGCAACGACCGCGAAAGCAACGGTCAGCCACATGGTGAGCGTCGCTGCCAGGCCGATCCGGCCGAGTTTGCGGTTGCCGGCGAGTACCTGGGCTGACCCAGGAATGAGCAAGTTCAGAACGACAAGCCACCAGGCTCGCCGCGTCATCAGTTGCGGGGCGCCCAGGTCAGGATTGCGGATCGGGCTTGCGGTGTACGCACTCATAGTTTGAGCTTGAGCGCCCGATTCTTCACCTCGACCTGCTCGGCGAGGTCGGTCTGGTACGCGGCCAGCTTTGCGGCGAGTTCCTCATCGGCGGTTGCGAGGATCCGCACTGCGAGCAGTCCAGCGTTCGTCGCTCCGCCGATCGAGACGGTGGCAACGGGAACCCCTGCCGGCATCTGCACGATCGACAGCAGAGAGTCGAGACCGTCGAGCTTCGCCAGCGGCACAGGAACACCGATCACAGGAAGCGACGTGACGGATGCCAGCATCCCAGGCAGGTGCGCCGCTCCGCCAGCACCTGCGATGACGACTTTCAGGCCGCGGGAGGACGCATCCCGCCCGTAGTCGATCATCTTCTCTGGCGTGCGGTGGGCGCTGACGACCTCGACCTCATGGTCGACTCCGAACTCCGAGAGGATCTCGCTGGCTGCAGCCATAACCGACCAGTCGGAATCGCTACCCATGACAACGCCGACACGCGGATGCACTGAATCGTGGAATGGCATAAGGTCCATGCTAAATGTCAGTCCTGAAGAAACGCCGCTGCGGCACGCGCTTCGTAGGCGACGACGTCGAGCTCGGAACCGCTGGCGTTGACGTGACCGACCTTGCGGCCGGGGCGTGGGTCCTTGCCGTAGTTGTGGATCTTCACGGTCGGGTGGGCGGCCATGGCTCCGGCGTACCGGTCGGAAAGTGCCCCTTCCGCTGGCCCTCCGAGGATGTTGACCATGACGGTGTGCGGTTCAGTACACCCGGTCGCGCCGAGCGGGAGGTCGAGGACGGCGCGAAGGTGCTGCTCGAACTGGCTCGTGGTCGACCCGTCCTGCGTCCAGTGCCCTGAGTTGTGTGGCCGCATGGCGAGCTCGTTCACCAGCAGCCTGTCGTCGGCGGTTTCGAAGAGCTCGACGGCGAAGACGCCCGTGACGCCGAGTCCGGTCGCCACATCCGTTGCGATCTGAGCGGCGACGTCAGCGATCCGCCCCGCGAAGCCGGGAGCGGGCGCAAGAACCTCAGCGCACACGCCGTCACGCTGGATCGACTCGACGACGGGCCAGAGCACCAGCTCACCGGACGGGCGGCGGGCGGACAGCTGGGCGAGTTCCCGTCGGAAGTCGACCAGTTCCTCAACGAGGAGCGCATCGCCCGCGCCGTGTTCGGCGAGGACGGTGAACCAGTCACTGGCCTCGTGAGCGGCTGTGACCACCCGCACTCCCTTGCCGTCGTAACCACCGCGCGGGGTCTTCACGACGGCGTGGCCGTCGTTCGCGTCGAGGAACTCCTGCAGTTCCGCCTCGGTTTCGACCCTGGCCCACACCGGAACCGGGAGTCCGAGGTCGCTGAGCTTCTGCCTCATGAGGAGCTTGTCCTGGGCGTAGAGAAGGGCGTCAGGCCCCGGGTGCACCGGGACACCGGCATCCATGAGCGCGTGGAGGACATCCTGGGGAACGTGTTCGTGATCGAACGTGATCACGTCGACCTCCCTGGCGAACGCAAGGACGGTGTCCACGTCGTGATAGTCGCCGACAGCGGTTGCGGCGAGCCGGGCGGCCATTCCCTCCGCCTCAGCGAGGACGCGAAGGTCGATGCCGAGGTTCACCGCTGCCGGGATCATCATCCGGGCGAGCTGCCCGCCGCCAATAACACCAACACGAACCACGGCCGTCGCCTCCCAGCGGTAGATTTTTGCTTCTGGCGCACGTCTCCCGGAGATCCCCGAAGGGACCTCGCATAAACTGCGTACGCCACACTATCTTCGCGCATGGCGCGTGAGGCATCCAACCGGCCCATCCGAATCGGAGCAGGACATGACCAGAGCAGCGCCGCCCGGCCGGGTGCGCCGTCTTCTGACGCAGGTGCTCCAGTTCGGGCTCGTCGGAGCGGCCGGACTACTCGTGGACCTGGCCGTGTTCAACGCGCTGCGGCTCACGCTGCTCGCCCCTGAGAACATCCACACCGGCCCGCTGATCGCCAAGGTCGTCTCCACCCTCCTCGCCATCGTCACCAATTGGCTCGGCAACCGCTACTGGACGTTCGCGGAGGACCGCCGTTCGAACACGGTCCGCGAAGGTGTCGAGTTCTTCGCGGTGTCACTCGCCGGAATGGGTATCGGTCTCGGCTGCCTGTGGCTGTCGCATTATGTGCTCGGGTTCACTTCGGCACTCGCGGACAACATCTCGGCGAATGTCGTCGGGCTGGCGCTCGGCGCCCTGTTCCGGTTCACCCTCTATCGCCACTGGGTGTTCTCACCCAACCGCGGAAGAGCCGCCGTGCGCCCGGATGCCGCGCCTGCTGGTCAGAACGCTGTCGTCGCGGTTCCCGGCGAACCAGCCTGACTCGTCAGGACCACCTGGTTGCGCTCGATCAGTTCCTGCAGCGTCTCCAGCACCCGGGCGGCACCCGGGACGTCACGGAGCACAAGCGGCTTCTCGACGCCTGAGCTGATGTGGATGTCACCCGAACGGAAGGCGCTCTGCAGCCAGCTCTGCCTGATGGTGACGTGGTAGCCGCGGCTGTGGAAGATCTCCCTGCGTTCACGGACGAAGAATCCCCGGCGTGCGATCACCCGCCGGGTGGTGATGGTGCAGCGATGGTTCAGCCAGGCGATGTACGGGAAGAGGACAAGCAACACGAAGAGCAGGACGGCGGCGACCACGAACAGGACGTGCAGCCAGGTCGCGGTGAACATGCTGATCAGGAACACCGTCGCACCGGGCAACGCGATCAACACGAGCGCAGGCCAGAACAGGACCCGCGCGTTCGGGCGCAGCCGGGCGATGACGCGCTCCGTCGGCACCACGGGCCGTGAAGCGTCTGGGGGCAGGCTCGCTGCGGCGCTCGAATACTCTGCCATGCCTCATTCTTATCACCGGCGGCGGAGTGTTCCTGACCGCAGCGCCGCCGCTCAGGCGGTTTCGCGGCATCCGCCTGTCGACGTGCCGCGGCCGTCCTCGCCCTTCAGCGGCACACCTCAAATTCAGGAGGCAACGTCAAATTCAGCAGATCTGGTCCGACACGCCGTGTTTCGGTACGTCAGACGCGGCGTGTCGTCAGGATTTGCTGAATTTGGGGTCTGTGCTGTCGGCGTCGGCACGCTCACCGGGCGCGCAGGTGGGTGACGTCCCCCGCGGAAACCGGGGTGAGTTCGGAAGAGCCCTCGGCCTGCACCAGGATGCGCCCTGACACGTCGATACCGCGGGCGACACCGGCGAGGATGTTCCCGCCTGGTAGTTCGACTTTCACTCGGGAACCGATCGTGCCGCAGGCATCCGCCACCTCCGCCTGCAGCCCGCTCGATCCTGCGTCCCCGCCGGCGGCGCGGAAGGCGTCGACCAGGCCGCGGAACTCGCGGAGGTAGGTGGAGAGGAGTTCGTCGGCATCCGGATGCTCCGCACCGGCCACGACGAGAGAGGTCGCCGTTGGGACCGGCAACTGCTCCTCGGTCATGGTGAGGTTCACTCCGGCGCCGACGACGACGCTCGGCACCTGCCCGACGACGAGTTCGGAGAGCACCCCGCTGATCTTCCGGCCGCCGACGAGGACGTCGTTCGGCCATTTCAGCTCGACATCGTGTCTGCCCGGGAGCGCCTCACGGACCGCGCGCGTCATCGCGAGTCCCGCGGCGAGCGGCAGCCAGCCGAGCGCGTCGATACGGAGCGACACATCGGCGCGCACGAGGACCGACACCGCCAGGGCGGTTCCCGGAGGGCTGACCCAGGCCCGCCCGAGGCGACCACGCCCCGCCGTCTGCGTGTCGGTCACCACGACCGAGAAGTCCGGCCAGTTCTCACCCTCTTCGGCCCCTGAGACGAGGACGTCGTTGGTCGACGGCGTCGCTTCGAGCACCTCCAGGCGGCTGGCAACGGACTCGGACCGGGGGAACATGGATGTCATGACACCACGATACGCGCCGCTATTCTCCAAGACCGGGAAGGGCTCGTTGTAGGCATTCGCCAACGGTATGGCCCTATCCGTGCACACTAGAGTGAAGAAGTGACCGAGAACGCAGCTATCCCCGACGAAACCGACGCTCCCGACCTGTACACGACGGCTGGGAAGCTCGCCGACCTGAAGCAGCGGTACCACGAAGCCGTCACGGCGTCGGGCGAAGCGGCGGTCGCGAAGCAGCACGCCAAGGGCAAGATGACTGCCCGGGAGCGGATCGCCGAACTCCTCGACCCAGGCAGCTTCGTCGAACTCGACGAGTTCGTCCGTCACCGCACCCACGCATTCGGCATGGAGAAGTCCCGCCCATACGGTGACGCCGTCGTCACCGGCACCGGCACCATCCACGGACGCCAGGTCGCCGTGTACTCGCAGGACTTCACCATCTTCGGCGGTTCCCTCGGCGAGGTCGCCGGCGAGAAGATCATCAAGATCATGGACCACGCCCTGAAGACCGGCGTCCCGATTCTCGGGATGCTCGACTCCGGTGGCGCCCGGATCCAGGAGGGCGTCGTCGCCCTCGGCAAGTACGGCGAGATCTTCCGCCGCAACACGGCAGCATCCGGGGTCATCCCACAGATCTCGATCATCATGGGCCCCGCAGCCGGCGGCGCCGTGTACTCGCCCGCCCTCACCGACTTCGTCATCATGGTCGACAAGACCAGCCAGATGTTCGTCACCGGGCCTGACGTGATCAAGACCGTCACCGGCGAGGACGTCGGCATGGAGGAACTCGGCGGTGCGCTCACGCACAACACACGCTCCGGCGTCGCCCACTACCTCGCAAGCGACGAGTCGGACGCCCTCGACTACGCCCGCACCCTGATCGGCTTCCTGCCAGACAACAACCTCGCTGAGCTTCCCGTGTACGAGAGCGACGTCGAGCTGGAGACGACGGATGCCGACCGCAAGCTCAACACGATCATCCCCGACTCCCCCAACCAGCCGTACGACGTCACCACGGTGATCGAACACGTCGTCGACCACGGTGACTTCCTCGAGGTGCAGCCGTTGTTCGCGCCCAACATCGTCATCGGTTTCGCGAGGGTCGAGGGACGCACGGTGGGCATCATCGCCAACCAGCCCAACGCCATGGCCGGCACCCTCAACATCGAGGCCGGTGAGAAGGCATCCCGCTTCGTGCGGTTCTGCGACGCGTTCAGCATCCCGATCCTCACCCTCGTCGACGTTCCCGGCTACCTGCCGGGAACCGACCAGGAGTGGACCGGTGTCATCCGCCGCGGCGCGAAGCTGCTCTACGCATACGCAGAGGCGACCGTGCCGCTCGTCACCGTGATCCTGCGCAAGGCATACGGCGGCGCCTACATCGTGATGGGCTCGAAGCAGCTCGGTGCGGACATCAACCTGGCCTGGCCGACAGCGGAGATCGCGGTCATGGGCGGCCAGGGGGCCGTCAACATCCTCTACCGCGGCGAGATCAAGCGCGCGGAAGCAGCAGGTGAGGATGTCGCCGCCGTGCGCACGAAGCTCGCCAACGAGTACACCTACAACGTGGCAAGCCCGTTCCTCGCGGCGGAGCGGGGCGAGCTCGACGGCGTGATCGAGCCAGCGGCGACACGGGTGGCTGTCATCAAGGCACTGCGTTCACTCAAAGGAAAGCGTGCGAGCCTTCCACCGAAGAAGCACGGGAACATCCCGCTGTGACCGGACAGGAACCCGCCGAGCGGCGCCAGCGACGGCACAACGCCACCGCGTCGCGACCTCAACCATTCATCACGGAGGAATCGGAACACGGCATCGACGTCCGTGTGCTGCGCGGTTCGCCGACGCCTGCAGAGATTGCCGCGGTCACCGCAGTGCTCACCGCCGCTGTCGTGGAGGAATCCGCCGGTGCGGATGCAGTGCCCTCGCACGGTCCGTCCTCGTGGCAGCGCAGTACCCGCATCCTGCGAGGCCCGTTGACGGCCGGCCCAGGGCAGTGGCGGAACGTCTCCGCCTGACGGTCCCCCAAAGAGCCGACTAGCGGGCCGAGCGCTTCCCCTCCAGAATGAAAGCGCACGGTGTCTCTCTTTCGGGGTCACACCACCAGACGATTCGCTCAACTAGGGTAGCAGCGGCGTTTGGGGGCGGGTCAGAGCATTATTCGGGTTAATGCCCTGACCCGGGGATTCAGAAGGGCCGGCTGACAAAGCCGGCCCTTCTTCATTCACGGTCGCACGTCGACGCCGTTCAGCCGGTGTCCACCGACATCGAACGAGGGATTTCCAGCCACAACCTCACCGAGTCGCCCGGTTCATCCGGGTCCGTCGACGCGCTGAGTCCGACGAGGGTGACCGCCACATCGGAATCGGCCGGCGCCGTTCTGACGATCAAACGATCGGCATCGGTTCTGTCGATGGCGACGGCGACGGCACCGAGCACCGCATCCAGCTCGCTCTCCTGGAGGTGGTCGAGTGTTCCCTCGTCGAACATGCTCACCGTCGTTCCACGCCTGCGGGCGGCGAGTACGCTTTCCCGCACCTTGTCGCTGAGAAGCCGCCTGCCGCGGATCTCATCCCGCAGTCCGGCTTCGAGCACCCGGGATTCGATTCGCTGCGATTCGCTGAGCTCCCCGCCGGCGAGGATGATGTCGCGGAGGATCGGGAGGGCCCGCTTGCCGGTCTGCTCGAGGCGGGCGCGCCGTTCCTGCTCATGGGCGTCCTGGGCTGCCTGCCATTTCGCCGCCTCCTGCTCAGCCACGGTGAGGGTTTGGGCGTCATGTCCGACCTTGGCGAGGGACCGGGTGAGCACACCGGCAACGAACACCCACATCAGGCTCCCGGTCACCCCGATCTCCATCGACGTGCCGATACCGCACCAGAGGATCGATTGGACGCTGAGAAAGCCCACTCCGATCCAGCCGAACAGTTCCCGCCGGCGCACGACGGTGATCGTCATGAGCGTGCCGATCGCGGACACATGCCAGGTCGCGTACCCGTTGTTGGCTGTCGGGTCGAGCTGGCTGGTGACAAGGAGGGGAACCGAGACGGCGGCGGCGAGGGAGAATCCGGCAAGCCACAGCGGCATCGTCGTCGGACTTGACGGCCACAGTGCCAGCACCGTCGCGGCGAGGTAGAGCACCATCGCCGCGATGCTGGGCCAAGGGGAGTCGGCCTGCGCCACGGTGAGAATCCCCCGCACGACATGGTAGAGCGAGAACGCCGCCGTGAGGGCGATCATGGTGTACCGGTTGAGTGAGATCACTGTGCGGTCGCCCTCTCAGACCCCTCGAGCGCGACGTCACCTTTCGCCGCGTCCTCTGACCAGCGGATGCTGACGCTCGTGCCTGACCCGGGACGGGAGCGAAGCTCGACGGTGCCGCCGACGGCCACGACACGTTCGATGATCGAGACCCGTAAACCGAGCCGGTCGGTGTGTACCGCTGCCGGATCGAAGCCTGCCCCGTCGTCGCGCACGCACACGTGCACGATCCTGTCGTCCCCGACCTCGACGGCCACGCTGCGCGACCCGGTGTCACCGGCGTGCTGGATGCTGTTGGTCATCGCCTGCGCCGCTGCGAGGTACAGGCTCTCGGCGACCCGGAAGGGGATGCTGTGGTTCGCGGAGCCGCGGACGCTGACCTCGAACGGCGTCTCCAGGTGCACCGCGTGCTGCCGGAGAAGGTCGACGAACCAGCCGACCGTGATCGTTTGCACCGAATCGGCGGTCGGCGCGTCGAGGGCCGCCAGTCGGCTGATCGCGTCGCTGGCCATCGCGACGGCCGCGCGCGCCTGATCACGGGTGGAGGCGCGATCGGCGGCCTGCAGGGACGCCAGTACGGTGTCATGGACCAGGGCATCGACCTCGATCCGTTCCGCTTCGAGGGCGTGCTGCCTCACCGCCTCGTCATACCGGGTGAAAGCAGCGGAACGTGCGGCGTCGACCGCTCGCGCAGCCCGGCGGAAGGTGATGATGAGCACCATGATGACGAGCCCGATCATCGTGCCGTAGAGCGCATCTTGGACGGCGATGTCGAGGTGCACGATGTTCCCGTCGGCGTCAAGAACCCGCGCGAACCCGTACACCGCCGGGGTCAGCACGATGTAGACGCTCGCGAGCCACGGCCGGACCGCCTGGGCCATACAGCCGCAGGCTATCGCGCAGAGATACCAGGTCCACGGCTCCACCCTGGACGCGGCGGAGACGCCGTCGGTCACGAGCGGCCAGCAGGCGACGGCGACGAGGTAGCTCGCGGCGAACGCGATGTTCGCCACCCGCTGATACCGCGCGTCGGCTCCCGCGATGATCACGAGGAGGAGAAGCCCGTGCAGAACGAGCAGGTACACCATCCCCATCGGCCCAGGCACGACGATCCCGGCACCGAGGGCGATGCTGAGCGTCTGCGCCCCGAAGACGAGCGCAACGAGGCTGATGGAGCGGGCTATCAGCCGATCGATCCGCGCCACGCTGAAGCGGGGCTGGGTGTGGGCGGCGTCCTTCGCCGCCCGGTCGAGGTTGTCGAGGACATGACCACGCGGGATGGGCGAGAAAATCGCCCCTGACCGCTGCTGGTCAGTGGTCATCACCGGAGCCCGGGTTGAGTTCGGGCAAGATGCCGTCCTCAACGGCACGGCGGAGAAGGTCGACCTTCGTCGGTGCCGGGCGGCCGATCTCTACGTACTTGCCGCGGATCCTGTCGAGGTATTCCTTCACCGTCGACGGTGCGATACCGAGCTGGACAGCGACGTCCTTCATTGGCAGACCCGAGGCGTACAGGTGCAGCACATCGCGTTCGCGGCGGCCGAGCTGGGCGCGGCTGAAGTCGCCGTCCGCGTCGATGGCGCTCGCCCATTCCAGGTTGTTGAGGGCCTCACCGCTCGCGACGGTCTCGATCGCGGCCACGACGGCATCCGTCGGTGCGGACTTGGGGATCACGCCAGCTGCACCGGCGGCGAGCGCCTCACGCACAGACGCCACGCGGTCAGCGATGGAGTGGATGAGCACGGCGGATCCTGAACCGTGCACGGCACGGACATTGTCGGTGATGTTGCTTCCGTCGCCGAGGTTGAGGTCGAGCACGACGACATCGCACGGGACACCGTCGGCCTCGGTCACGAACTCCACGACGGTGGACACACTGTGCACGACGGTGTGCCCCGCGGACTCGCAGACAGCCGTCAGGCCCATCCGGACGGACTCATGATCATCGATAACAGCTATTCGCACCACAGAGCCCATCGTAGGGTGCCGACGCCAGTCTTCGGGCGCACGAGGGCGCTCACCGTGTCAGGAGCGCGACCGACTCGATGTGGTGTGTGTGCGGGAACAGGTCGAACGCCCGCAACGCGGTCACCCGGTAACCCTCAGCGGCGAACAGTCCGATGTCGCGCGAGAGCGCGACCGGGTCGCAGGCCACGTAGACGAGTTGGGCCGGCCGCAATTCGACGAGGCTCGCGACGACTTCCTTGCCCGCGCCGGAGCGGGGCGGGTCGAGAACGACTGTTCCCGCGGCGAGCCGGGCGCGTTCCGCGGCGCTCGACTGAGCGACGAGGCCGCGCAGGTACGCGTCAACGCGAGCGGTGATGCTCTGTGCGCCAACCCAGTCGGAGAGGTTCTCGGCGGCATGGTCGGTGGCACGCGCCGACGACTCGACGCTCGTGATGCGGGTGGTGCTGCCGAACTTGTCACCCACAGCGGCGGCGAGCAGCCCTACCCCTCCGTAGAGGTCGAGGTTCGCTGCGCGCGGGTCGAACAGTGCCTCGTCGATGGTGGACTGGACGACTCCGGTGAGCAATTCTGCCGCCGACCGGTGCACCTGCCAGAACCCGCCTTCGTCGAGGAAGAAGTCGCGGTCACCGACACGTTCGATGATGGTCTGCTCCCGACGGTTCGCCTGGCTCGTCCCCTTCTTCTGCGGCTCACGAACGACGATCCGTGCGCTCTGGGTGCTGCTCGGGGCGACGACGTCCACCGACTCCGCTCCGCGGAACTGCTGGTCGAGAGGGGCAGCGGATGCGACCTCATCGGTCGCGAGGGGAAGGTCGCCTACCCGGATCACCCGGTGGCTGCGCGCGGCGTACGGGCCGACGTAACCGTCCTCGTCGACGTGCAGGCTGACCCGGGTGCGCCAGGCGAGTCCGTCGCGTTCGTCGTCGCCCGGCACGGCCTCGACCTGGACGTCGCTCTCGACCCCGGCGAACCGCTGCAGAGAATCGGCGAGCACCTGTCGCTTGAGTTCCCGCTGATGCGACAGTTCGATGTGCCCGAATTCGGCGCCGCCCGCGCGGTCGGCTGGGGCGACGTCGATCGACGCCGAAGCCCAGACATGGGACTGGCGGTGCGGTGAGGCATCCAGCACCTCGACGGTTTCCGCCCGCCAGAAACTCTTCTTCGACGATTCGGTGATCCTGGCGCGGACCCGCTCCCCTGGCATCGTGTCGGCGACGAAGACCACGCGGCCTTCGAGCCGTGCGACGAAGACACCGCCGTGGGCTACGTTGGTTATCTCGAGCTCGACATCTGCTGGGTTGTTCGATTGCGCGTTCACCCTAGAATCGTCCCACGAATGGCTGATGCCTGCTCGCGCAGCAGCCGAAGGAACCTCATGCAGCTCTACCTCGCCTCCACCTCCCCCGCCCGCCTGATGTTGTTGCGGCAGAGCGGCATCGAACCGGTTCTCGTACCGTCGAACGTCGACGAGGATGCTGCGGTGGCGGCTGCTGAATCGGCCTCAGGCAAAGCCCTGGGCCCTGAAGACACCGTCGCCCTGCTCGCTCGGGCGAAAGCCGAGTCGGTGTGGCGGGACCTGGACGGGACAGACGGCTTGATCCTCGGTGGGGACTCGGTCTTCGTCGTCGACGGAGTGATCTACGGAAAGCCGCACACGCCCGAAGCCGCGCTCGAACGGTGGCACCACCAACGTGGCAGGACCGGTCGGCTGTATTCCGGCCAGTGGCTGATCGATCACCGCCTGGACGGCAGCGCCGGTGCCGCGGTCGGTGCCGTGGCGTCCGCCGACGTCACCTTCGCGAACGACATCACCGATGCGGAGATCTCGGCCTACATCGCCACGGGGGAACCGCTCCAGGTGGCTGGAGCATTCACGATCGACAGCCTCGGCGCACCGTTCATCGAAAGAATTTCAGGCGACCCGTCCACCGTCGTCGGGCTCTCCCTTCCGACGCTCCGCTCGCTGGTGCGACAACTGGGCTACGACTGGACCTCGCTGTGGAACCGGGCCGGTGCTTTGTAGGCATCAGCAGTGCTTCTCCACAGATTTCTGTGGGCACCGACCAAAAAGCGGTGGGCTGGGGGCAATAGGCTAAGGAACTGTGTCGCGTATATCCAAGGTCCTCATAGCCAATCGGGGCGAAATCGCCGTCCGAGTGATCCGCGCAGCGCGCGACAGCGGGATCGGCTCGGTCGCGGTGTACGCAGACCAGGACCGTGACGCCCTCCACGCGAAACTCGCCGACGAGGCGTACGCGCTCGACGGCTCGACCAGCGCAGACACCTACCTGGTCATCGAGAAGATCCTCTCGATCGCCCGTCGCTCCGGCGCCGACGCGATCCACCCCGGCTACGGCTTCCTCGCCGAGAACGCCGGCTTCGCCCGTGCCGTGATCGGCGCTGGGCTGGTCTGGATCGGGCCATCACCTGACGCCATCGAGAAGCTCGGCGACAAGGTGTCCGCCCGTCACGTCGCCCAGAAGGTGGGCGCTCCGCTCGCCCCCGGCACGCTCAACCCCGTATCAGGCGCCGACGAGGTGCTCGCATTCGTGGACGAGCACGGCCTCCCGGTCGCGATCAAGGCCGCATTCGGCGGAGGCGGCCGCGGGCTGAAGATCGCGCGTGAACGGAACGAGGTCGCTGAGGCTTTCGATTCGGCAACCCGCGAAGCGATCGCGGCGTTCGGCCGCGGCGAGTGCTTCGTCGAGAAGTACCTGGACCAGCCGCGCCACGTCGAGACGCAGTGCCTCGCGGACGCCCACGGCAACGTCGTCGTGATCTCCACCCGTGACTGCTCGCTCCAGCGCCGCCACCAGAAGCTCGTTGAGGAGGCCCCGGCGCCGTTCCTCACCGACGAGCAGAACGACCTGCTCTACAGCGCTTCGAAGGCGATCCTCAAAGAGGTGGGCTACGTCGGAGCCGGCACGTGCGAATTCCTCATCGGCAAGGATGGCACCGTCTCCTTCCTCGAGGTGAACACCCGGCTGCAGGTCGAGCACCCGGTCTCCGAGGAGATCACCGGGATCGACCTCGTCCGGGAGCAGTTCCGGCTCGCCGAGGGCGGAGTCCTCGACTATGAGGACCCCATCCCGCAGGGCCACTCGATCGAGTTCCGGATCAACGGTGAAGACCCAGGCAGGAACTTCCTTCCCCAGCCCGGCCCGATCCACGTGTTCAAGACCTTCGGGGGCCCTGGCATCCGCCTCGACTCCGGCGTCACCGCAGGAGACGAGATCTCCGGAGCATTCGACTCGCTGCTCGGCAAGATCATCGTCACCGGCGCCAACCGGGAACAGGCGCTCGAGCGCGCACGTCGCGCTCTCGACGAGTTCGAGGTCTCCGGCCTGCCGACCGTCATCCCATTCCACCGCAAGATCGTTCGCGACCCCGCCTTCACCGCGGAGAACGGCTCCTTCGGGGTCTACACGCGGTGGATCGAAACCGAGTTCGTCAACGACATCGAACCGTGGGACGGTGAACTCGACGGACCTCGCGCCTCCAAGACACGCCACAACGTCGTGGTCGAAGTCGAGGGCAAGCGCATCGAAGTGAGCCTCCCGACGAGCCTCGTGCCTGGAACCGGCGCTGCAGGCAGGGCACTCGCACCCGCGCCGAAGCGCCGCGGTGTCACCGGAACGGTGAGCTCTGCCACAGGGAACTCCGTCACCTCCCCCATGCAGGCGACAATCGTGAAGCTCGCCGTCGAAGACGGCCAGCACGTCGTGAAGGGCGACCTGGTCGTGGTACTCGAGGCCATGAAGATGGAGCAGCCGATCACCGCGCACAAGGACGGCACGATCGGCGACCTCAACGTCGAAGTGGGCACAACGGTCTCAAGCGGTCACCAGCTGCTCACGATCACCAGCGCCTGACGCCGTTCGGGGCGGCATCCGTCCCGACCTCACCTTCAGGATCTTCACTCAAATTCAGCAGAAGTGACGCGACACGCCGTACGCGCTCGTCCCCGTGCGGCGTGTCGGGCCGGATCTGCTGAATTTGGAGGGGGTTGCTGAATTTGAGGTGTCGGACAGCGTCAGTTGACGATGTGCATCGCCTTCGCGGCATCCGTGATGCTGCCGGTGAGCGACGGGTAGACCGCGAACGCCCGGGCGATCTCATCGACGTTGAGCCGGTGCTCGACGGCGATGGCGAGCGGGAAGATCAGCTCACTCGCCCGCGGGGCGACGATGACGCCGCCGATGACGGTGCCTGACCCGGTGCGGGCGAACAGCTTCACGAAACCGTCCTTGATGCCCATCATCTTCGCGCGGGGGTTCGACTTGAGCGGCAGTTTGTAGATCTCACCCTGGGCGAGACCCTCTTCGATCTGCTTCTGGGTCCAGCCGACGGTCGCGATCTCCGGCTGGGTGAAGATGTTCGCGGCGACGTTGCGCAGCTCTGTCGGGTTCACCGCATCACCCATGGCGTGGAAGATCGCCGACCGGCCCTGCATCGACGCGACGGATGCCAGCGGCATGAACGTCGTGCAGTCACCGGCCGCGTAGATGTTCGGGATCGACGTGCGAGCCACGCGGTTGACCCGGATGAGACCACCGTCGGTCATCTGCACGCCGGCCTCTTCCAGACCGATGCCCGCCGTGTTCGGCACGGCACCGACGGCCATGAGGCAGTGGCTTCCTTCGACGGTCCTGCCGTCCGACAGGGTCGCGAGCACACCGTTCTCGGTGCGGGTGACGCTGGCCGCGCGAGATTTGTTCAACACCGTCATCCCACTGCGCTTGAAGACCCCTTCGATCACGGCTGCGGCGTCGGCGTCCTCCCCGGGGAGGACCTGGTCGCGGCTGGAGATGAGGGTGACCTCGGAGCCGAGAGCACGGTAGGCGGAGGCGAATTCGGCTCCGGTCACACCGGAGCCGACGACGATCAGGTGCTCGGGCACCGCGGCGAGGCTGTACAGCTGGGTCCAGTCCAGGATGCGTTCGCCGTCTGGCATGGCGGACGGCAGGCGGCGGGGGCTCCCGCCGACCGAGACAACGATGGTGTCGGCTTCGACCCGGTCGAAGTCGGTGCCACGGCCGCCTGATTCGGTCGACACGATGACCGCGTCGCGGCCGTCGAGACGGCCGTCACCGGGGACGATCTTCACCCCGGCCTGCTCGAGGTTCGCCCGCATGTCCTCCGACTGGTGGCGGGCGAGGCTGAGAAGCCGCTTGTTCACGGCAGCCAGGTTGACGGTGACCTCCGGTTTGACCGGTTTGCCGGTGTCGGAACGGCTGTAGAACTGCACACCGAGTTCGCTCGCGCCGCGGACGGCGTTCGTGGCTTCGGCGGTGGAGATGAGGCTCTTCGACGGAACCACATCGGTGATGACCGCCGCGCCGCCAACACCGGTGCGCTCGACCAGGGTGACGTCCGCGCCGAGCTGTGCGCCCGCGAGTGCGGCCTCATAGCCGCCGGGGCCTCCTCCGAGTACAGCGATCCGGTGTTTGCGCTCGAACTCGTAGGTCATGACTCCATTGTCGCAGCCCGCAACACCGTCACCAAAACATCGAGGACGCCGCGAACCGCGGATTCGCGGGGATTGCAGGCGCAACCGGTGCCGGTGTGCTCAGTTGTGGTGCGACGCGGTGTCCGGCGGAATTGGGGCACGAACCCCGACCGGCTGAATAGAATGACGGAATGTCTGTCGCACCCCAGAACCCGCTCGACGATCCCACCGCGGATCCCTTCGACATCGCGCTGCGCGCAGCAGCCCAGATCGCCGAGAGGACCGGCGTCGAGCGACATGAGATCGCGCTGACCCTCGGCTCGGGATGGGGCAAGGCAGCGGAGCTCATCGGCGAAACCACCGCGACGATCCCCGCACACGAGATCGAGGGATTCTCGCGGCCGGCCCTCGAGGGTCACGTCGGTACCCTGCGGTCGGTTCTGCTGCCGAACGGCAAACGGGCTCTCGTCATCGGAGCCCGCACACACTACTACGAAGGGCACGGCGTGCGCCGGGTCGTGCACAGCGTGCGCACCGCCCGAGCAGCCGGGGCCGAAACCATGATCCTCACCAACGGTGCCGGTGGCATCCGCGACTCCTGGTCGCCAGGAACCCCCGTGCTGATCAGCGACCACATCAACCTCACCGGGGACTCCCCGCTCGAGGGCGCTACCTTTATCGACCTCACCGATTTGTACTCCTCACGGCTTCGGGCGATCGCCCACAGCATCGAGTCGGATCTCGACGAGGGCGTGTACTGCCAGTTCCGTGGCCCGCACTACGAGACGCCGGCCGAAGTGCAGATGGCGAAAGCCATCGGTGGCCACATCGTCGGCATGTCGACCGCTCTCGAAGCGATCGCCGCCCGCCAAGCGGGTATGGAGATCCTCGGGCTCTCCCTCATCACCAACCTCGCCGCCGGCATCCAGTCGACCCCTCTCAGCCACCTCGAGGTCCTCGAGGCGGGGCGCGATGCCGAACCGGTCATCAGCGCGCTGCTCGCCCGGATTGTGGCCGCACTGTGATGAGCGACGCCGGAACCGCCCACGTTCTCACCCAGGCATGGGCGTGGCTCGCCCAGGACCCGGATGCCGAGACACGCGTCGAACTCGAGACTCTGCTCCGCGACGCCGAGGGTGGAAGCGAGCCCGCGCTCGACGAACTGCACAGCAGGTTCGACACCCGGCTGGAATTCGGCACCGCCGGGCTCCGCGGCCGCACCGAGGCGGGATCCGCCCGCATGAACCGCGTCCTCGTCGGCCAGGCCGCTGCCGGCATCGCCGCGTACCTGCTCGAGCGTAAACCTGACACGGCGCCGAGCGTCGTCATCGGCTACGACGGCCGCAGGAACTCCCGAGTCTTCGCGACCGACACCGCCGAGTTGATGGCGGGGGCGGGCATCAGGGCGATTCTGCTGCCGCGGATGTTGCCGACGCCGGTCCTCGCTTTCGCTGTGCGGCACCTCGACGTCTCTGCCGGGATCATGGTCACCGCGAGCCACAACCCGCCCGCCGACAACGGCTACAAGGTGTACCTCGGCGGCGACGACCTCGGTTCGCAGATCGTGTCGCCGACGGATGCCGAGATCGAGGCGCACATCCTGCGGGTTGCCGCATCGGCGAACGTCCTCGAACTTCCGAGGAGCGACGATTACGAAATCGCCGCTGAGGACGTCGTCGACGCCTATGTCGACGCGACAGCCGCGGTGATGACAAGCGAGCGGGTCGAGCTCACCGTCGTGTACACGGCCATGCACGGTGTCGGCTGGGAGACGTTCTCCCGCGTCGCACGGAAGGCTGGGCTCACGCTGCCGCACTCCGTTCCGGAACAGCAGGAACCGGACCCGGCGTTCCCGACCGTCGCGTTCCCCAACCCCGAGGAGCCCGGCGCCCTCGACCTCGCCTATGCCCTCGCCCGCGAGCATGGGGCTGAGCTGATCGTGGCCAACGACCCTGATGCCGACCGGCTCTCGATCGCCATCCCTGACGCCGACCGCGCCGAGGGATACCGGCAGCTCAGCGGAAACGAGGTCGGTGCCCTCCTGGGCTGGCGCGCCGCGGTTCTCAACGCCGAACAGGAGACGCCGGGTGGTGTGCTCGCCTGCTCGATCGTGTCCTCCCCCGCGCTGGCCGCCGTCGCCCGCGAATACTCCCTGGACTTCGTCGAAACCCTGACCGGGTTCAAATGGGTTTCACGTGTTCCTGGCCTGATCTTCGGCTACGAGGAGGCCCTCGGATACCTCGTCAACCCTGGGACGGTCCGTGACAAGGACGGCATCTCGGCCGCGATCGACTTCCTCGCCATGACGAGCTTCTTCAAGGCGCAGAACATCACGATCGAGCGGGTGCTCGAAGCGTTCGCCGAGAGATTCGGCTACTTCGCGAGCGATCAGCTGTCGCTGCGGGTCACGAATCTCTCAGACATCGCCGACATCATGGCCTACCTTCGCGCTGACCCGCCCAGCCAGCTCGGCGGCGTGGGGATCGAGGGCATCGACGACCTCCGCGACGGCTCGGACCAGCTGCCACCAACGGATGCCCTCCGGTTCCGGCTGGCGGACGGCTCACGCGTCATGGCGCGCCCGAGCGGCACCGAACCGAAGATCAAGTTCTACCTCGACGTGTACCGTCCGAACGAACGCCGCGATGAGGCATCCGGAATCCTCGCCGCGGTGAAGGAAGACCTCGCGGCTATCGCCGCAGCGGCGACCGCGTAGAGCTCAGCCCAGGGCTTTCTCGATCTTGCGGGTGAGCTCTTCGAGGTCGAAGTAGTTCTCGATGACGACGATGTCGGCGAAGGTCTTGCCGATCTTGTCGACGAGCTCCGGCGAGGTGAGGATCACCTGGGCATCCGCCGAGGCGACGGCGAGCCCGGCGACATCCGAAGCGGTCACCTCCGCTTCGATCTCGAGCTTCTTGAGCACCCGTTCGGCGTTCACTTTGAGGATGCCGGATGTTCCGACACCGGCACCGCAGATTGCGACGATCTTCATGGCAGCCTCCTGGCTGAGATTCAGTGCTCAGCGAAGAGCACGCTGCGGACGTCCTCCGGCGTGGTGGCCGACGCGATCGCGGGGATCGCTGAGGCGTCGTTGAACACGTTCGCGAGTTCGGCGACCGAGGTGACATGGGTCTCCGGATTCGCGACAGCAAGTCCGAGCACAACGCTGACCGGGTCGTTATGGGGATGTCCGAAGGCGACGGGCTCGGCGAGGGTGATCACCGAAAGACCTTCGTGGGTGACGTCGGGGCCTGGGCGTGCGTGCGCGAGCGCGAGCCCTGGCGCGATCACGATGTAGGCTCCGAACTCGTCGATGACCTCGATCATCCGCTCGGTGTACGCCTCCTCCGTCGCGCCGCTGCGCACGAGGGCCGCCCCAGCCAGCCGAACAGCGCTCCGCCAGTCCCCCGCTGTTGCACCGAGTTCGATGGCGGAATTCGGGAGCTGCGGCAGGGACATCGTGGAACTCGATTCAGGGGTTGGGGGCGATCTCAGGGTACCGGCTCGAGCGGCTGACCCGGGGCAAGCCGGAGCTCAGCCGCGATATCTCTCGGCATCTTCGAAGCCCGCCGAGATCGCCTCTGCGAGTTCTTCCCGGTCTTCCAGCGGCAGGAAGGCTGCGCTGGCTGCGTTCTGCTGGAACACCTCGAGGTCGTCGAGGTCGTAAGCGAAGGCATCCGCGAGCAGGCTCAGTTCGCGGGTCAGCGATGTGCCGCTCATTGTGCGGTTGTCGACGTTCACCGTGGTCTTGAAGCCGAGCTGGTAGAGCAGGTCGAACGGGTGATCGGCGAGCTCAGTGCCCCAGGCGGCGATGGCGCCTGTCTGCAGGTTCGACGACGGGCTGAGTTCGAGGGCGATCTCGCGGTCCTTCACCCACTGGGCGATGGGACCGAGTGAGACGTATGTGCCTTCATCGTCGCTGCGTTCCACAGTGATGTCCTCGGCGATCCGCACGCCGTGGCCGAGGCGGAGAGCGCGACCGTCGAAGAGCGCGCTCTTGATCGAGTCGAGTCCGTCGGCCTCGCCGGCGTGCACGGTCGCGGGGAGGTGCTCCTGGGCGAGGAAGTCGAAGGCCACACGGTGCCGGCTGGCGGGGAAACCGGCCTCGGCGCCGGCGATGTCGAAACCGACGACGCCGTTGCCGCGGTGGCGGACGGCGAGTTCGGCGATCTCCAGTGCGCGGTCGGCGTGGCGCATGGCGGTGATCAGCTGGCCGATCTGGATTCGCCGGCCGGCCCGCTCCGCGTCGTCGATGCCCTGCTCGATGCCGTCCTGGACGGCTTCGACCGTCTGGTCGAGGGTGAGACCGCGGGTCAGGTGCTGCTCAGGGGCCCAGCGCACTTCCGCGTAGAGAACGCCGTCGGCGGCGACATCCTGCACGAACTCCCTGGCGACCCGGGTGAGACCCTCCTTCGTCTGCATCACGGCGGTGGTGAGGTCGAAGGTCTTGAGGTAGTCGACGAGGTTCCCTGCGTCGCACTGGGACAGGAACCACTGCCCCAGTCGGTCGGCGTCCGTCTCGGGAACGTCGACGCCGATGGCATCCGCCAGTTCCAGGATCGTCTGCGGGCGCAGCGCCCCGTCGAGGTGATCGTGAAGCGAAATCTTGGGCAGAGCGGCGATGTCGACACCGTTGGGAAGCTGGAACTGGTTCTCAGAGGTCACCCGCTCAGACTACCGCCCGAGCCCTTTCGTCGCACTGCTGGGCGGCTGCGGGAGCCAGGGTGTGCTGCTCGTTTCACCACATGATGTCGCGCCCCGCGCCGAGTCGCCACGAACCGTCGCTCCCGCGGGGCTCCAGCGACGAAGCTCGGCGACTCGATGAGGAGGCCACCCACTCCCTCACACCCCGGGGGCGAGTGCGACGATCCACCGTTCTGGCGAACGCTCCCGACAGGAAAGCAGCCGAATCCATGCTGAAGCCATGGCGTTTCGCAAACCACTACCCCAGAGGATGCCACAGGCGTTCGCCGTGGCGGACGCTGTGCAGCACGGCATGACGAAACGCCAATTGCGCAATCCCTCCCTCGGCCGCCCCTTCTTCGGGACCAGGACAGCGCCAGGTATCGAAGAAGGGCTCTTCTCCCGGTGTCTCTCACTGGCTACAAGGATGTCTCGCGGACAAGCCTTCAGTCACGTCACCGCTGCTCGACTTCACGGGGTGCCCCTCCCTCCGCGTCTCGAGAGAGAGGCAAACCCGCTCCACGTGATGTCGCCCGCTCCCGTCCGCGCCCTTCGATATCAAGGCGCGATCGGGCACCAGGCGCGAGTCACCCCGGCCGAGATCACGCTCGTTTCTGGTTTGCCAGTGACCGCTGTGGAGCGGACCTGGTGCGATCTCGCGGCCATACTGAGCGTCCCCGACCTGGTCGCGGCCGGCGACTACCTGCTCTGCTGGGAGAACCCGAAGACAACGACGGAACGGCTGAGAGATGCTGTCGCCCACTACCCTTCACAACGGGGACGTTCGGCGCTGCGCCCTGCGCTTGAGGTGCTCAGCCCCCGTTCACGCTCGCGCCCGGAATCTCTCCTGCGAGTGGCGCTGGTCACCAGCCCGCTTCCAGACCCGGCTCCGAACTTCGAAGTCCATCTTGCGCTCAGCCGACGATACCTGGAGATCGACCTGGCCTACCCGAAGTACAAGGTGGGGCTCGAATACCAGGGCGACCATCACCGCCAGGACCGGGGCCAGTGGCGAAGGGACATCAGGCGAGGCAACGATGCGGTCGACGAAGGATGGAGCATGCTTTACTTCACTGGCGACGATACCGACCAACTCGGAGATCTTCTGGCGAGGGTTGAGCGCCGGCTGCGTTCGCGCGGTTGGGCGGGCGGTCGTTGAGCCCAACGCCTCCGCGGTGGAGGCGCGGGGACTCTGTGCCGCGCCGAATCACCACTAAGCGCCGTTGGACTGATCGAGACACCACAAAATGGCGCGCGCGCAGGCGCTGGACGACGAAACGAGGCAACTCGAGTTCCGGATGCGTTCACAAGCCCGCTTGACGCCAGCGCGAACCAGGGGCGCGGCGCGCGCTACTGGATGCGGGCGCGCACCAGCGGCTCCGGCTCGAACGCGGTACCGGGGGCGGCGAGCTCCCACGCGCCCTCGAGCGCCTCGAGCGCCCGCGGGAAACGCCCGGCGTCATCCGCAGAGAGCGTGAACAGCGGCTGCCCTGCACGAACCACATCGCCAGGCTTCGCGTGCAGGTCCACTCCGGATGCGTGCAGCACCGGGTCCTGCGCACGGGCACGCCCTGCACCGAGGCGCCACGCGGCGATCCCGAACGGCAGGGCGTCCTGGCGCACGAGCACGCCGTCTGAGAGAGCGGTCACTGTGTGGGATTCCCTCGCGACCGGCAACGCGGCATCCGGGTCTCCGCCCTGCGCGAGGATCGACCGTCGCCAGGTGCCCATCGCCCGGCCGTCCGACAGGGCGGCTTCGACATCGGCATCCGGCTGCCCGGCGAGCGTGAGCATCTCCCTGGCCAGCGCCACCGTCAGTTCGACGATGTCTCGAGGTCCGCCACCGGCGAGCACCTCGACCGATTCACGCACCTCGTTGGCGTTGCCGATCGCGAGCCCGAGCGGAACACTCATATTGGTGAGCAGCGCAGACGTGCGGACACCGGCGTCCTGCCCGAGCGACACCATCGTGCGGGCAAGTTCCTCCGCCTTGGCGTAGTCCTGCATGAACGCGCCAGACCCGAACTTCACGTCGAGAACCAGCGCACTGGTTCCCTCCGCGATCTTCTTGGACATGATCGACGAGGCGATGAGCGGGATGGCTTCCACCGTGCCGGTGATGTCCCGAAGCGCGTAGAGCCGTTTGTCGGCCGGAGCGAGACCGGCACCAGCGGCACAGATCACCCCTCCCACGTCGCGGAGGATCGAGAACATTTCCTCATTCGACAGGTCTGCGCGCCAGCCCGGGATCGACTCGAGCTTGTCGAGCGTGCCGCCGGTGTGGCCGAGACCACGACCGGAGAGTTGCGGGACCGCGACACCGAACGATGCCACGAGCGGCATCAGCGGCAGGGTGATCTTGTCGCCGACACCCCCCGTGGAGTGCTTGTCCACGGTGGTCTTGCCGAGTGTGGAGAAGTTCATGGTCTCACCTGAGGCGATCATGGCGAGCGTCATGTCGCGAATCTCCCGGCGGGTCATCCCGTTGAGGAGGATCGCCATCGCGAGCGCAGCCATCTGTTCGTTGCCCACGTATTCGCGGGTGTAGGCGTCGATGAGCCAGTTGATCTCTTCCGTCGAGAGCTCACCTCGGTCACGCTTGGTGCGGATGAGGTCGACAGCGTCGAATGCCTCATGCACGGTGTCAGCTGCGGTCATCGGTGGGCACTCCTGCGTATTCGTTGAGCGTGCGGGGGCCGAAGGCGTCCGGCAGTACTTCGTCGATCGTGCGGATGCCTGACACCGTCTCGAGCAGCATCCCCGGCACGGCGTGTTCGAAGAGCAGCTGTCGGCAGCGGCCGCACGGCATGAGGGTATTACCCTCGCCGTCGACACAGGTGAACGCGACGAGCTGCCCGCCACCGGTCATGTGCAGGGTGGACACGAGCGCGCACTCCGCGCAGAGGGTCAGGCCGTAGCTGGCGTTCTCGACGTTGCAGCCGGCGATGATCCGGCCGTCGGTGACGACGGCCGCGACGCCGACCGGGAATTTGGAGTACGGCACGTATGCCTTCGTCATGGCATCCGTCGCCGCTTCGCGGAGGGCACCCCAGTCGATTGAATCACTCATTTGTTTGTCACGCCTTTATGTATGGTTTACCGGATGCCGCCGGGCCGCGGACGTAGCCGACCAGGCCGGCGACCGCGAAGATCGTCACGACGTACGGGAGCATCAGCAGGAATTCGCTCGGAACGCCCGAGCCGATCGCACCCAGCACGTTCTGCAGGTTCGTCGCGAAACCGAACAGCAGCGCAGCGAGCGTCGCCCGGATCGGATCCCACCGCCCGAAGATGACCGCGGCGAGCGCGATGAAGCCGGCCCCAGCCGTCATCTCCTTCGTGAACCCGCCGACGGACCCGAGAGTGAAGTAGGCGCCGCCGAAGCCGGCGATGGCACCGGCGAGGGCGACATTCCAGAACCGGGTGGCGTTGACCTTGATGCCGACGGTGTCGGCCGCCTGCGGGTGCTCACCGACCGCACGGAGGCGGAGCCCCCACTTGGTGCGGAACAGCGCCCACCAGACGACGAAGACGGCGATGTACATGCAGTAGATGATGATCGTCTGCCGGAATAGCACCGGTCCGAGAATGGGAATCTCACTGAGGAACGGGATGCTGATGCGGGGGAACCGGGGCGGGGAGTTGAACAGCGGGGTGTTGCTGGTCAGCACCGTGGAGTAGAGGAAGCTCGTGAGTCCGGCCACCAGCACGTTGAGCACCACGCCGACGATCACCTGGTCGACGATGTACTTGATCGAGAACGCGGCCAGCAGGAAGCTGACGAGCACGCCGGCGACCATCGCGGCGACCAGACCCACCCAGGGGTTGCCGGTCACGGATGCGACGAACGCGGACAGGAAGGCACCGGCAAGCAGCTGGCCTTCGATGGCCACGTTGACGACGCCGACGCGTTCCGAGATGACGCCGCCGAGCGACCCGAAGATCAGCGGTGCGCTCAGAGCGACGGTGCCGAGAAGCAGACCGGTGATCGGGATGGTCTCCCCCGCCGCAGCCCAGGTGAGAAACGCCCACATGAACGCGAGGGCGAAGAGGATCGTCAGCCACAACGGTGCCCGTTTCGCCCGGCTGGACAGCCAGGCCGCGTACGCGGTGATCGCCACCAGCAGGACCACGAGCAGAACGCAGGTCAGCCGGGTCGGGTTGTCGATCGGCGCCAACTGGATGACGTCCGCGTCGTTCGACAGGCGGAACCGGCTCACACCGTCTCGCCCGTTGACGACGAAGAGCACAATCGCGATGAGGGAGAAGATCGCGTAGGCGATCGGTGCTTTCCAGCTCTTGATGCTCGCCGACTCCAGGCTGGCGGAGACGGACTCAGACGCGGTGGTGGTGGTCATTTCGCCGCCACCTCCTTCGAGACGTTGGGCAGCAGTCTGCGGCGAGCGCCCTGCTTCGGCAGGAAGAACACCGCCCGGATGAGCGGCGGAGCGGCGATGAACAGCACGATCATCGACTGCACGACGGTCACGATGTCGACCGGGATGCCTTCGGCAGCCTGCATCGCGAAGCCGCCCGCTTTGAACGCGCCGAACAGGATGCCTGCGGCGAAGATGCCCCACGGCTTGCTTCTGCCGAGCAGGGCCACGGTGATGGCATCGAAGCCGATGCCGGCGTCGATGCCTGCAGAGAACCCGGTCGTCACCGTCCCGAGCACCTGCATGACACCCGCGAGGCCGACGAGGCCGCCGGAGATGAGCATCGCGTAGACGTAGGTGTTCTTCACGTTGATGCCGGCGACCCGTGCAGCATTGGGGTTCTCGCCGACCGCCCGGAACTGGAACCCGAGGCTCGACCGGTTGAGCAGCCACCAGGCGAAGAAGGTTGCCGCGATGACCAGGAGGAAGCCGAGGTGGAGGTTGTACCGCGGACCGAGGATCTCAGGCAGTGTCGCCGTCTCGAACATGGCAGGCGACTTCGGGTTGACGGAGCCGGGCTTCTGCAACAGGCCCGGAGTTCGGAGCATCCAGGAGATCAGGTAGAACGCGACATAGTTCAGCATGATCGTGAGGATGACCTCGTGGGCGCCGGTGCGTGCCTTGAGGAAACCGACGAGGCCTCCCCAGAGGGCGCCTCCGGCGATTCCTGCGACGAGCGCGACAATGAGGTGGACACCCCATGGCAGCTGGAACGAGAAACCCACCCAGCCGGCGCACGCGGCGGCGATCAGCATCTGGCCGCGGCCACCGATGTTGAACAGGCCCACCCGGAAGGCGATCCCGATTCCGAGCGCTGCGGCGATGAGCGGCGTCGCGAAAGTGAGCGTCTCGGTCAGCGGCTTGATCCCATCCAGGAAACCGTCGCGGCGGAAGTTGTAGATCGAGCCCTGGAACAGCGCCCCGTACGCGCCGGACACCGCGTTCCAGATGGCACCGAAGGTGTCACCAGGGGCGGCGAAGAAGTAGCCGGATGCGGCCTGCACGTCTTCATTCGTCACAGCGATGAGGATGGCGCCGATCACCAGCGCGAACAGCACGGCGAGGATCGAGATGACGAAGCTGCCGTTGACGATGTCCGAGAACACCTGGTTGCTCCTGGAGCGTCCCTCCGGCTCCGGAGCGAGCTTCGGCTCGTTGGCCGACGGAGCCGTCGTCGCCGTGGTCTCGCTCACGCGGCAACCTCGCCCGGGATCTCGCCGGCCATCATGAGGCCGAGAACGTTCCGTGGGGTGTTCCCGGGGACGATCCCGACGATGGAACCTCTGTACATCACTGCAATCCTGTCTGCGAGAGCGACGACTTCGTCGAGTTCCGTCGATACGACGACGACAGGGATGCCGGCATCCCGCGTCGCCACCATTCTCTTGTGAACGAATTCGATCGACCCGACATCGATTCCTCTGGTGGGCTGGCACGCCACGAAAAGCTTGAGGTCCCGGCTCAGCTCACGGGCGAGGACCACCTTCTGCTGGTTACCGCCGGAGAGCTGGCCCGCCTTCGAGTTGATCGATTCGGCGCGGATGTCGAACTCGTCCTTCTTCTCTTGAGCGAACTCCGCGAGGTACCCGAGCTGCAGGTTGCCGTTTCTCACGAAAGGCTCACGGTCCGACCTGTCGAGCATCAGGTTCTCGGCGATGCTGAAATGACCCACCAATCCGTCCTCGGTGCGGTCCTCGGGCACGAACCCGACTCCGGCGTTGAGGATCTTGCGCACGCTGAGGCCGGTGAGAGGTTTCCCGTTGAGGCTGATCTCCCCGGTCACCCTGGGCTGGAGGCCGAGGATCGCTTCGGTGAGTTCGGTCTGGCCGTTGCCTTGCACTCCTGCGATCGCGAGAATCTCTCCCGCGTGCACCTCGAAGCTGACGTTGTTGACGACCTTGAGTCCGAGGGGGTCGATCACGTCGAGGTTTCGGACGACGAGTCCTGCCGCACCCGGCCGCGCCGGTTGCTTGTGAACGGTGAGTTCGACGGCGCGTCCGACCATCAGGGCGGCCAGCTCCGAGTTCGATGCGGCCGGGGATGCTTCACCGACGACCTTCCCGAGGCGGATGACGGTGATCCGGTCGGCGACTTCCCGCACCTCACGCAGCTTGTGGGTGATGAAGACGATCGAGGTCCCCTCGGCCTTGAGCTGGCGCATGATCGTCATCAGCTCGTCTGTCTCCTGCGGCGTCAGCACAGCGGTCGGTTCGTCAAAGACCAGGACCCGGGCGTTCTGAGAGAGAGCTTTGATGATTTCGACCCGCTGCTGGACGCCGACAGGGAGGTCGCCGACGAGGGCGTCTGGGTCGACGTGGAAACCGAACCTGGCCGAGATCTCGCGGACCTTCGCTCGGGCGGCGTCGAGATCGAGCCGTCCTCCGAAACCGGTCTGCTCATGGCCGAGCATGACGTTCTCCGCCACGCTGAAGACCGGGATGAGCATGAAGTGCTGGTGCACCATCCCGATGCCGGCGCGCATGGCGTCGCCGGGGCCAGCGAACCGCTGCACCACGTCGTCGAGCAGCACCTCTCCCTCTTCGGCCTGGTAGAGGCCGTAGAGGACGTTCATCAGGGTGGATTTGCCAGCACCGTTCTCACCGAGGAGGCAATGGATCTCGCCTGGCTGGACGGTGAGGTCGATGGAGTCGTTGGCGACCAGCGATCCGAATCGTTTGGTGATGCCGCGAAGTTCGAGCTTCATGGGGAAATCCTACGTTCCAACAGATTGGGGAGACCAGCCGGAGCTGGTCTCCCCTTCTGTTTGCGGGTGTGACGTGAGGGAACTGCTACTCGGAGGCCGGTGACGACGGCGAGGTGACCTTGATGGACCCGTCGATGATGCCTGCCTTGATGTCGTCGAGTTCACCCTGCAGGGTGTCGTTGACCTTGCCCTCGAAGTCGTGGAACGGCGCAATGCCGACGCCATCGTTCTCCAGGGTGCCGACGTACGGGGATGCGTCGAACTCGTCGTTGCCCGCCGCGACGACGACGTCATAGACGCCTGACTTCATCTGCTTGAGGATCGAGGTGAGGAACAGTTCCTGACCCGAGTCAGCGGTCTCGTACAGGTCGGCGTCGACACCGAGCATCGCGACCTCCTTGCCGGAGTCCGCGATCGCCTCGATGGCGCTGAGGAAGATCGGTCCGCCGACGGGGAGCAGCACATCGGCGTCCTGCCCGATGAGCGTCGTTGCGAGCTGCTTGGCCGTGTCGTTGGCCTCGAAGCCACCGGTGAATGAACCGGTCTGGCCGGCGACATCCCAGCCGACGACCTTGACGTTCTTGCCCTTGGCCTCGTTGTAGTACGCAACGCCGTCGGCGAAGCCGTCCATGAAGATGGTGACGGTCGGGAACTGCATGCCGCCGAAGGTTCCGACAACGCCGGTCTTCGAGTAATCGGCTGCGGCGTACCCGGCGAGGAACGCGGCCTGGGCGGTGTCGTAGATGATCGGCTTGACGTTCTCAGCATCGATCGATGCGTCGTCGAGCATGATGAAGTTCACATCGGGGTTCTCCTCGGCAGCGGCAGCTGTCGCGTCGGCGAGAGCGAAACCGATGGTGGCGATGAGGTTGCAGCCCTGGTCCACGAGGCTCGTGAGGTTCGGGGCGTAGTCGTCTTCGGTGTCCGACTCGACCTCTTTCATCTCGACGCCGAGTTCGTCGGCCGCCTCTTTCATGCCTTCATAGCTGGACTGGTTGAAGGATTTGTCGTCGAACCCACCCGCGTCTGAGACGATGCAGGGCAGGAAGTCGGATGCCGCCTCCTTCGAGTCGCCATTGCTGGCCGGAGCCTGTCCGCAGCCGGCGAGCAAGGCGAGAACACCTGCACTGGCAAGGCCGGCGAAAGCGACCTTGCGGGTATTGATTGTCAATGTGACCTCCAGGATGCTGCCCTGCGGGACTCGCTAGGGCGGGTATGGGTACGTTACCGAATGTTACGAAGGTCGCTGCGCTCGGCGGAACTCTCGAAACAGAAGCGTTACATAGCGGTTCCCCGCGAGCGTAAGGGGAACCCGTGAACGGGGGGCCTGTTCTCTCATGAGCACTTCTCCTCGAGCCGGCTGCCCGGATGAGCAGAAAGCCCTGCGGGAGAGCACAGCGCGGGATCCCACCCGACGTGCCACAATCAACCCATGAACGGGCGATTGATGCTTCTGGACACCGCGTCGCTGTACTTCCGCGCCTTCCACGGCCTACCCGACACCCTGCGTTCCCCAGACGGCACGCCCGTGAACGCGGTACGCGGCCTGCTCGACTTCATCGCGAAGCTGGTCACCGACTATCAGCCCGGTGAACTCGTCGCCTGCTGGGACGACGACTGGAGACCCGAGTGGCGGGTCGACCTCATCCCCAGCTACAAAAAGCACCGCGTCCTGGCCGGCGGCGAACCCGACGTCGAGCAGGTCCCCGACCTCTTGGTCGCGCAGATTCCCCTCATCCGGCAGGTTCTCGACACGTTCCGGATCGCTGTGGTCGGGGCGGCGAATCACGAAGCAGACGACGTCATCGGAAGCCTGACCGCCCAGGCGACCGGCCCTGTCGATGTCGTAACGGGAGATCGGGACCTCTTCCAGCTCGTCGACGACGCCCGCGACGTGCGGGTCATCTACACGGCTCGGGGCATGAGCAAGCTCGACGTGCTCACTGAGGATGTCATCCGCGCCAGGTATGGCGTGTCGGCTTCGCAGTACGCCGACTTCGCAGCCCTCCGCGGTGACACGTCTGACGGCCTGCCGGGTGTTTCCGGTGTCGGGGAGAAGACGGCTGCCGGGCTGCTCGACACCTTCGGTGACCTCGACGCGATCGTCGCCGCCGCCGCCCAGCGGGGTTCAGGCATGTCCGAATCCGTGCGGGCGAAGATCCTCGCCGCTGCGGACTACCTGCGGGTGGCCCCCACGGTTGTCAGGGTCGTGCGCACGCTCGAGCTTCCGAAACCGGAATCCCGCGTTCGCCCCCTGCCCGATGACGCACTCGATGCAGCGCGCCGGCTGGCCGCTGAGCTCGGCCTCGGCGGGTCTGCCGACCGGGCGCTCCGCGCTTTGGGAAACGACCGGGAAGCATCCGCCGGCCCTGACCGCTCCTAGAGGACGTCGTCCCTGCCGGACAGCTTCAGGGCGTCGACGACGCTTTTCACCCGCTGGGCGTTGGCGCTTGTGGTCACCAGGAGGGCGTCAGGCGTGTCGACGACGACGATGTCCTTCACCCCGATGAGGCTGATCACCCGGCTGGTCTGGCTGACGACGATGCCGCTGGACGCGTCAGACAGCACCCGCGCGTTCTCGCCGAGGATCGCCAGGTCGGTCTTGCGCCCGCCGGAGTTGAGCTTGGCGAGCGAGGCGAAGTCCCCCACGTCGTCCCAGTCGAAGTGCCCGGGCACGACTGCAAGCCGGCCGGCGGCGGCAGCGGGTTCCGCAACGGAGTAGTCGATGGCGATCTTCGTCAAAGTGGGCCAGATCCGGTCGACGGCTGGGCCGCGGGTCGCCGGGTCGTCCCAGACGGATGCCAGCTCGACCAGTCCGGCGTGGAGCTCCGGCTGGTTGCGGGCCAGCTCCTCCAGCAGCACGTCCGCACGACTGATGAACATTCCGGCGTTCCAGAGGTGGGCGCCCCCTGACACGTATTTCTTCGCTGTGGCGAGGTTCGGCTTCTCGACGAACGAGTCGACGAGAAGCGCCGAGTCGGCGCCTTCCACGTCGAGCGCCGCACCGCAGTGGATGTAACCGAAGCCGATCGCCGGCTCGGTCGGCTGGATGCCGATGGCCGTGATGTAACCGGCATCGGCGGTTGCAACGGCCTGGGCGACGGCCGAACGGAAGAGGCGGTCGCCGCGGATCACGTGATCGGCCGCGAACGACCCGATGATGACATCCGGTTCGCGGTGCATGAGGATCGCTGCGGCGAGGCCGATCGCTGCGGACGAGTCACGGGGATCGCTTTCCAGAACGACGTTGTGGTCGGCCAGGTCCGGCAACTGGGCTTCGACGGCGGCCCGGTGCGCGCGACCGGTGACGACCATGATGCGCTGTTCGCCGGACAGGGGGACGAGCCGGTCCCAGGTGGCGCGGAGAAGGGTGCTGCCCGAGCCGGTCAGATCGTGAAGGAACTTCGGGGCGTCCGCCCTAGAAAGCGGCCAGAGCCTCGATCCGATGCCGCCGGCGGGGATCACACTGTAGAAGCGTTCGAGTGGACTGGTCATGATGCCCAGAGTACGGCACCGTCGTTTCGCGCCCGCCCGCGTCCAGATATCTCGACGTCAAGATGCTTAGGTTCCCCTTACCGGCGGACCGATGCCCCAGGACCGTAGACTATTGGGGCGCCGTTGTGACGCATGACCGCCTCATCAGCGGCCAGGAACGCTTTCAAACAGGGAGGGCCGTTCGTTGTCAGCGAAGACTGCAAGAACACCACCATTGGATTCCACTACCTCTCCACGCCCGGCAGGGACTCTCTACCGTGGGCGCGAGGGAATGTGGTCGTGGGTGCTGCACCGGATCACCGGTGTCGCCATTTTCTTCTTCCTGCTTGTGCACATCCTCGACACGGCCCTCGTCCGGGTGTCGCCTGAGGCGTACAACGCGGTCATCGGCACCTACCAGACACCCATCATGGGTCTCGGCGAGGTCGCGCTCGTCGGAGCGATCGTGTTCCACGCGTTCAACGGGCTCCGCATCATCCTCATCGACTTCTGGTCGAAGGGCACGCGCTACCAGAAAGTGATGTTCTACGTGGTGATCGCCCTCTGGGTTCTCACGATGCTGGCCTTCACGCCCCGCCACCTCATCAACGTCTTCAGCCACTAGGAGGGGAAGCACAATGTCTGCAACTCTCGACGCTCCCCGCACCGCGCTCCGTCCCGCCCGCAAAAGGGGCGTGAACTGGGAGAAGTGGGGCTGGATCTACATGCGCGTCTCCGGTGTCGTGCTCGTCGTCCTGATCTTCGGCCACCTGTTCATGAACCTGATCGTGGGCGACGGCGTCAGCGCCATCGACTTCGCTTTCGTCGGCGGCAAGTGGGCCGACCCGTTCTGGCAGTGGTGGGACGTCGTCATGCTGTGGCTCGCGCTGATCCATGGCGGCAACGGCATGCGCACCCTGGTCAACGACTACGCCCGCGGCCCGCGGATCCGTGCAGCTCTCAAGCTGTCGATCCTCGCCGCCGTTGCGATCCTCATCCTTCTGGGCACTCTCGTCGTCTTCACCTTCGAGCCGTGCCCGGTCGGGCAGCCCGCCGACCTCCTCCCCTCGTTCTGCACCGCGTGACGAGGAACTGAACATTTTGGATGCATCTGTGACTCAGGACCCAAGCGACGACGTCATCATCGACGGAGTGCACTACCACCAGTTCGACATCGTCATCGTAGGAGCCGGCGGCGCCGGCATGCGTGCGGCGATCGAAGCCGGCCCAGGCGCCAGGACGGCGGTGATCTCCAAGCTGTACCCGACGCGCTCCCACACCGGAGCCGCGCAGGGCGGCATGGCGGCGGCGCTCGCCAACGTCGAGGAGGACAGCTGGGAGTGGCACACGTTCGACACGGTCAAGGGGGGCGACTACCTCGTCGACCAGGATGCCGCTGAGATCCTCGCGAAGGAGGCCATCGACGCGGTCATCGACCTCGAGAACATGGGCCTCCCCTTCAACCGCACCCCTGAGGGCAAGATCGACCAGCGTCGGTTCGGGGGCCACACCTCGGA
>NZ_JAODMP010000011.1 GCF_025464835.1 Mycetocola sp.
GCGGTTTCGCTGGCGTGGGCGAGAGCGGTGTGCCAGCGCAGCGTCTCGTCCGTGCCGAAGGTGTTCGAGCGCTCATCGACGACGACGAAGTCCGGCGTGCGTCCAAGCACCCCGGCCAGCTCGACGATGCGCTGGTCGACGGCGTCGAGCTGGAGTACCGGTATCGCCGGCGGCACGGCGAGTCCCACTCGGTCGAGCAGCTGGACCGCGCGCTGTTCCCGTTTCTGCCTGCCCGAGAAGAACCCGCCTGCCTCCTCGGAGCCGAGAAGAACGTTGTCGGCGACACTCTGGAACGGGAGGAGCAGGGATTCCATGCCCAGGACGGGCACACCATCGACAGCAGGCAGGTCGCCGAGCACGGCGATCAGCCGCGCTCCGTCGGGCAGCGCGCCGAGGGGAGACATCCGTTTCTTGTTCATGGGAATCCCCGGGTCGCCTGAGCAGAGCCGACGACCGCGGCGTCGCTACTTTCCGCCCGAGCGACGCTTGTTGTAGACGTCGAAGGCGACGGCGAGGAGCAGGACCAGGCCCTTGACGGCCTGCTGCCATTCGATTCCGAGGCCCAGGATCGACATCCCGTTGTTGAGTACGCCAATGATCAGACCGCCGATGATTGCACCACCGATGGTGCCGACACCGCCCTGCACCGCGGCCCCACCGATGAACGCGGCTGAGATCGCCTCGAGCTCGAAGCCGTCGCCGGCTTTCGGTCCGGCCAGGTTGAGTCGCGCTGTGAAGATCAGGCCGGCGAGGGCCGCAAGGACTCCCATGTTCACGAAGAGCAGGAAGTCCGTCTTGCGTGTCTTGATGCCCGACAGTTCAGCGGCGTGCCGGTTCCCGCCGATCGCGTAGACGTGGCGGCCGAAGACGCTCCGGTTCATGATGATGCCGTAGATGAGCACGAGGACCGCGAGCACGATCAGGGTCACCGGGATGCCCTTGTACGATGCGAGCGCGTAGGCGAAGAAGCCGATCGCGACGGCGATGAGCACGAGCTTGGCGACGAACCAGACGATCGGTTCGACATCCTGGCCGTACTTCTGACGCCCGGTACGGGTACGGAACTGCTGCACGATCAGGGCCACGACCGCGACGCCCGCGATGATGAGAGTGAGCGGGTCCAGTTCGAGGTCACCGAAGACGTTGCTGAGGAAGCCGTTGCCCAGGGCGCGGTACTCGGTGGGGAACGAACCGATGTTGGCGTTCCCGAGTACGACGAGCGCGAGCCCTCGGAAGATCAGCATGCCCGCGAGCGTCACAATGAACGCGGGTATGCCCACGTACGCGATCCAGAAACCCTGCCACACCCCGACGAGCGCACCGATCCCGAGCGACAGCACGACAGCCAGCCACCAGGGCAGGCCCCATGAGACAGCGAAGACGCCGGAGCAGGCGCCGACGAACGCGGCGACCGATCCCACCGAAAGGTCGATGTGACCGGCGATGATGATCATCACCATACCGATGGCCAGCACGAGGATGTACCCGTTCTGGACGATCAGGTTCGAGATGTTCTGCGGGCGCAGCAGGATGCCGTCGGTCACGACGGCGAAGAACAGGACCACCGCGAGAAGCGCGATGAAGATTCCGTTCTTGCCGAGGTCGGAGACCAGGTGGCTGAGCCAGCTGGTGAATCTGTTCTCGACGAGGCGGACTCCGCCGCCTGCAGCGGTTTCTTCCGTCACCGGGGTCTGGGTGTTTGTCATTGTCGCGGTTCTCCTTGGTGGCGCCGGCGGGTCAGCGCGGCTTTTCCATGGTCATGAGCTTGAGAAGGGATTCCGGGTTGGCGTCCTCGATCGGGAGCTGGCCGGTGATGCGACCCTCGCTGAGGGCGTAGATGCGGTCGCAGATTCCGAGGAGTTCAGGCAGTTCGCTCGAAATGACGATGATGCCCTTCCCCTCGGCGGCGAGAGCGTTGATGATCGCATAGATCTCGTATTTGGCGCCGACGTCGATGCCGCGGGTGGGCTCGTCAAGGATGAGCACGTCGGGGTCGGCGTAGATCCACTTCGACAGCACGACCTTCTGCTGGTTGCCGCCGGAGAGTTTGCCGGTCTTCGCGAGCACGTTGGGGGCTTTGATGTTCATGCTTGTGCGGTAGCCGTTGGCGACCTTGTACTCTTCGTTGTCGTTCACGAGGCCGTTCGACGACAGCTTGTCGAGTGACGCGAGGGCGATGTTCCGTTTGATGTCCTCGAGCAGGTTCAGGCCGTAGTGTTTGCGGTCTTCCGTGGCGTAGGCCAGGCCGTTCTTGATGGCCTCGGAGACGGTGCGGGTTTTGATTTCGACGCCGCGTTTGAACACCTTCCCGGAGATCCGGGAGCCGTAGGAGTGCCCGAACAGGCTCATCGCGAATTCTGTGCGCCCGGCACCCATCAGCCCGGCGATTCCGACGATCTCCCCGGCGCGGACGTTGATGCTCACCTCGTCGACGATGACCCTGGTGGGGTCCTGCGGGTGGTGGGCTGTCCAGTCCTCGACGCGCAGGATCTCCTCGCCGATGTTCGGCGTGTGGTCCGGATAGCGGTGTTCGAGGTCGCGACCGACCATGTCCTTGATGATCCGCTCCTCGGTGACATCCGTTTTCTGGATCGTCTCGATCGTCTTGCCGTCGCGGATCACGGTGACCGTGTCTGCGACTTTCTTGATCTCGTTGAGCTTGTGGCTGATGATGATCGACGTGATGCCCTGCTCTTTCAGGTGCAGGATCAGGTCGAGGAGGTGGTCGGAGTCCTCGTCGTTGAGCGCCGCGGTCGGCTCGTCGAGGATCAGCAGTTTGACCCGTTTCGACAGGGCCTTGGCGATCTCCACGAGCTGTTGCTTGCCGACACCGATGTCGAGGATCTTGGTGGTCGGGTTTTCCTTCAATCCGACGCGGGCGAGCAGTGTGGCCGCCTCGTGGTTGGTTTTGTTCCAGTCGATCAGCCCGAATGCCCCGGTCTGCTCGTTGTTGAGGAAGATGTTCTCGGCGATCGACAGGTACGGGCTCAGGGCCAGTTCCTGGTGGATGATGACGATGCCCTTTGCCTCGGAGTCGCGGATGTCCTTGAACTCGACTGTCTCGTCTTCGAAAACGATGTCTCCGGCGTAGGTGCCGTGCCCGTACACGCCTGAGAGCACCTTCATGAGCGTCGATTTGCCCGCCCCGTTCTCGCCGCAGATGGCGTGGACGGTGCCCCGCTCGACGTCGAGGGTCACGTCGGACAGTGCCTTGACACCGGGGAACGTCTTGGTGATGCTGCGCATCTCGAGGATGTTTGTGGTCACTTTCGCACCTTTTCCATACCGAAAACCTGCTTCATTGCACCCGACGGCCGGTGGGGAAACACTACTCCCCCACCGGCGTCGAGCTGGGAAATGCGGATGTTATCCGATTTCCTCTTCGGTCCAGTAGCCGGAGTCGACCAGGACGTCGTTGACGTTGTCCTTGACGACGATCTGCGAGTCGAGGAGGTAGGACGGCACGACGAACTCACCGTTGTCGTAGTCCTTCTCGTTGTTGACCTCTGGCTTCCCGCCGTCCAGAACGGCGACCGTCATCTCGACGGCAGCTGTTGCCAGCTTGCGGGTGTCCTTGAAGATGGTCGCGAACTGCTCGCCGGAGTTGATGGCCTTGACGGAGTCGAGCTCCGCGTCCTGGCCGGAGATGACCGGCCATTCCTCACCGGTGGTGTATCCAGCGTCGGTCAGTGCCGAGATGATGCCTCGAGAGATGCCGTCGTACGGGGACAGCACCCCGTTGACCTTCGTGCCGTCGGAGTAGCTCGACGTCAGGATGTTCTCCATCCGCTTCTGAGCGGTTTCGCCGTCCCAGCGGAGTGTTGCAGCCTGCTCGAAGTCGGTCTGCCCGCTCTTGACGACGAGCGTGCCTGCCTCGATGAACGGCTTCAGGGCGTCCTGCGCGCCATCCCAGAAGAAGGTTGCGTTGTTGTCGTCGGGCGAGCCGGCGAACATCTCGATGTTGAACGGTCCGGCGGGTGCCCCGTCGACCGGCTCGCCCTCGAGGTCGACCAGGCCGAGCCCGTTGAGCACGGAGTTGGCCTGCTGCTGACCGACCTTGTAGTTGTCGAACGAGGCGTAGTAGCTGACGTTCGGGGTGTCGCGGATCAGGCGGTCGTAGGCGATGACGGGGATTTCGGCGTCCGCAGCATCCTGGAGGACCTGCGTCAGCGTTGTTCCGTCGATCGATGCGATGATCAGGGCTTCTGCGCCCTTGGTGATCATGTTCTCGATCTGCGAGACCTGGGTCGGGATGTCGTCCTCTGCGTACTGCAGGTCGACCTTGAAGCCCTCGGCTTCGAGTTGCTCCTTGACGGCCTTGCCGTCCTGGATCCAGCGTTCGCTGGACTTGGTCGGCATGGCGACGCCGACGAGGGCGCCTCCGCCGGCTGCGTCTTCGCTGGCTGAACCGCCCTGTGAGCACGCTGCGAGCGACACGACCATTGCGCCGGCCGCCAGTGTCGCGATGAGAATCTTCTTCACTGTGTTTACCTCTCTGTAATCGGTTCTGTAATCGGTGCCATGGACGTCGTTGTCGTCTGAGGAATCAGACAGGGTGGTGCACCGCGAGAGCAGGCTGCGTCCATGAGAACCTAGCTCGAGTCGGCAGCCGAAGCGTGCCGGGGCGGGTAACCGCGAAAGTGTGTGGGGACTCCTTCGTCACTGAACTTCGACACGGTCGAATTCGACGCTGTCGATTTCGGTGGCGCAATGTGACCGTTCACATTACTGTCACATGTTACTCAGATAACCCGCGATCATGTCAAGCCCGAAGATCTCGATTGCGTAACCGCGACCCGGGTGCCAGCGATCTGGCCCTCGCACGGGCTCGGGATGTGGGAGTGGCGCAGCAGGTTCCTCGTCAAAACGAGGGAGCTGCCGTCGACCGGCGCACGATGAGTTCAGGCTGGATCGGGCCAGCGTAACCGCTAGGAGCCTTTCCCATCGTCCCGAGCAGCTGGGCGACGCAACGCCGCCCGAGTTCGGGGAAGTCCTGCCGCACCGTCGTCAACGGCGGCCAGAAATGTGCGGCCTCGGGGATGTCGTCAAACCCCACGATCGAGACATCGTGCGGCACATCCTGCCCTGCGTCACGGATCGCGTGAATGAGGCCGAGAGCCATCTGGTCATTCGACGAGAAGATCGCCGTGAAGTCGCGTACCCTCATGAGCTCACGGCCCGCGTAGTAGCCGAAATCGGCGGACCAGTCGCCGAGGATCGGGGCCGTGGTCGGGACATCCTGCGCGTTCATCTCCTGCAGGAACCCATGCATCCTCGCCTCCGCCTCGATCCAGTCCTGCGGGCCGGCCAGGTGGTAGATGTCCCGGTGCCCGAGCTCGATCAGGTGCCGGGTGGCGAGCCGCGCCCCGGCGACCTGGTCGACCGCGACGGCATGGTCCTCCGTCCCGTCCGTTGTGCTCATGGTGACGAAAGGCACCCGGAGGTCGAGATTCGAGATCGCCCTGACCACCCGAACCTGCGGCGCGATGATCACGAGACCTTCGATGGCCTGCGCGTTGAGGTGGTCGAGCGCCGTGACGATCGAGTCCTCGTCCGTCGCGGTGATGTTCGCGGTCGAGACCAGGTAACCGGCATCCTGCGCAGCCAGCTCGATGCTCTGGATGATGCTCGATGGGCCGTACTGAGACCGCTGGGAGGCGAGCACGCCGATCGTCCGGGAATGACTGGTGACGAGCGCACGGGCTGCCCGGTTCGGCCGGTACTGCAGTTCGGTCATCACCTCGAGCACGCGCTGCTTCGTCGACTCACGGATGCTCGGGTGGTTGTTGAGAACGCGAGAAACGGTCTGGTGGCTCACCCCGGCGAGGCGTGCGACGTCACGGATGTTCGGCGCGCGTCCCCGGTCTACGCTCTCTGGCACGGACTCTGACACAGGACACCTCCTCCTGAATGTGCACGGTCACATCCGAGCGATCACGTCAATTATGCACGCATCGGCGGTGGGCAGGGACGGATGTGACAACCGTGTGACGAGCGTCCCGCGCTGTCACACGCCTGTCACATCGGCGAGCGGCGCTGCGGACGGCGCCACATTCCCGGAAAGCTATATGGCTCCGCCGGAGACGGTGCGCCGCCCGTCGCCCACCCGAGAGCCGATGCCGAGCGACACACAGGAAAGCGCAGCTGCGAGGAGAAAACATCCGGCGAAAGGCCACGAGCCGCCGAGCTCGACGAGCGCGGCGAAGACGATGCCGGTCGATGCGAGGGCGATCGCGGCGCCGAGCGAGTCAGAGATCGACAGCGCAGAGCTGTTGAACCCCTGGTCGCTGTCGCTCGAGTAGGAGAGGGTCATGACGCTCAGCCGCGGGTACATCAGCCCCATCCCTGCACCACCGAGAAGCCAGCCGCCGATGATCACCGCGGGTGACAGCCCGGCTGCGGCGGTCGCCACGGCGAGGACGATCGCAGCAAGCACGAGAACGGTGCCGATCCGCATCGCCCGAATGTGACTGAGGACGCCGTCCAGCCTGCCCTGCAGCCACGATGCGCTCGCCCAGCTGAGCGCAGCACCCGTCAACGCGAGGCCGGAGAGCGAGGCCGAGAACCCGTAACGCTCGTTCAACAGATAAGGGATGTACACCTCGGCACCGAAGAAAGCCGCTGAGACGAGTCCGCGCAGCAGGATGACGGTGGGCAGCCCCCTCGCCGCTCGGAGGCTACCGGCGGGGATCAACGGTCGCACCGCGAGCAGGGCAACCGCGATCGCCGCACCAGCAACAATGCCAACGACGGCGCCGTCCAGGCGGGCAGAGAGGTTCAGCCCGAGCACCGCGACGGCAGCGAGCACAGCCCAGGCGATCTTACCGAAGGCCCAGGCCGGGCGCGTGGTGCGGTCGAGCTGCGGGCCGGCCCGCAGCATCCGAATCGCCGGCACGACCATGAGCATGGCGAAGAGCACCAGCACGACGACTCCGAGGAACACCCAATGCCAACTTGTGGCCTCAGCGACGACGCCGGCGGCGAACGGTCCGATGAGCGACGGCACCACCCAGGCCGCGGCGAAACCGGCGAAGATCCGAGCGTGAAGCGCCGGCGGATAGATACGGGCGACGACGACGTAGAGCGCGACGTTCAGCGCGCCGGAGCCGAGCCCCTGCACGAGCCGGCCGAGAAGGAACACCGTCATGTCCGTCGCAAGGCCGGCGATGAACAGTCCGACGATGAAGACCACCACCGAGGTCAGCAGGGGCGTGATGGGGCCGTTGCGGTCAGACCAATTGCCTGCGACGACCATGCCGATGACGCCGGTGGCAAGGGGACCGGCGAACGCCAGCGCGTACAGTGCGGCGCCGTCGAGGTCGGCGCTGACCAGCGGCATGATCGTGGTCACCGCGAGCGACTCGAACGCTGCCAGGAACACCAGCGAGCACGCGCCGATCGTCACCCACAGATAGCGGGACGAGAAGATCCCGGATGGTGCATCCGGTGCCCGATTGCCGGATGCCGCACCGAGCCTGGCGTCGGACGTCACCCGTCGAGCCTAGACCTTCGCCGGTGCGTCGGGAACGCCCGGTTGCGCACAACTCCGCCAGAACGACGGGCCGTCGGGGCCCGGCCGCCGACCCGGGCCCGCCGCCGGCAACGGACGCCGCCGAGGCGGAGTTATGCGCGCGCGGTCAACGTTTCTTGAGCGCCTTGCCGATCGCACGATCCACGTCGGAGAGCAGGTCGTCGACCGTCTCAAGGCCGACCGAGAGCCGTACGACGTTGGCTGGCACGGCCAGTTCAGTGCCGGCGACGGAGGCGTGCGTCATCTCCGCCGGGTAGTTGACGAGCGATTCGATGCCGCCGAGGGACTCGGCCAGCTGGAAGACACGCGTCGATTCGGCGAATCGGCGTGCCATCCGTTCTCCGCCGGCGAAGCCGAGCGCGAGCATCCCGCCGAATCGCGACATCTGGCTTGCGGCGAGGGTGTGCCCCGGATGCGACTCGAGACCCGGGTAGTACACCGTTTCGACAGCGGAATGTTCGGCGAAGTACGCGGCGAGGGCCTCGGCGTTCTCGGTGTGGCGCTGCATGCGCACATCGAGGGTCTTGATGCCACGGCTGGTCAGGAACGCGTCCATCGGTGCGGAGACCGCTCCAGCGGCGAACTGCATGAACCGGACCTTCTCGTGCATGTCGTCGTCGTTGAGCACGAGGGCTCCACCGATGACGTCGGAGTGTCCGCCGAGGTACTTGGTGGTCGAGTGCACGACCACGTCGGCGCCGAGAGCGAGCGGATTCTGCAGCGCCGGCGAGGCAAAGGTGTTGTCGACGACGACGGTGAGCCCCGCAGCGTGGCCGATCTCTGCCAATTCGGCGATGTCTGTGATCTTCATCAGCGGGTTCGACGGCGTCTCCACCCAGAGCACCCGGGTGTTCTCCGTGATCGCCGACTGCACCGAACGCAGGTTCGACATGTCGACCACGCTGTGGGTGACGCCCCAGGCGCCGAAGATGCGATTGATCAGCCGATACGTTCCGCCGTATGCGTCGTTGCCGAGCACGATGTGGTCGCCGGGCTTGAGGATGCCGCGGAGCAGCGCATCCTCGGCGGCGAGGCCTGAGGAGAATGACAGCCCGTGCTTGCCTCCCTCGAGAGCCGCCAGCTGTTCCTCGAGCGCGTTGCGGGTCGGGTTGCCTCCGCGGCCGTACTCGTAGCCGTTGCGCAGTCCGCCGATGTGCGTCTGCACGAAGGTCGAGGACTGGTGGATCGGAGGGATCACCGCACCGGTCGTCGGGTCGAAGTCCTGCCCGGCGTGGATTGCGCGGGTGGCGAAGCCGGTGTCCTTTTTCTTCTTCGTTTCCTGCGAGCTCATGCTGTCTCTCTCATGTTCGTCGTGTGCTGCTCGTCCAGATTCAGGAGATCCTTCGCGACACGCCGTGTCGCGACGCGACTGGACGGCGTGTCGGCCTCATTCTCCTGAATTTTGATGGGTCTCATGAATCTGAGGTCAGGCGCTGAGGAAGCCCAACAGGTCCTGGCGGGTGAGAACAGCTAGCGGGTTACCGTTTCGGGCCACTATCAGAGCGTCGGACGCCTTCAACGCTTCCCAAGCCGCCGCCAGCGTCTCCCCGGATCCGATGACCGGCAGTGGACGCTGATTGACGGTCGCGATGGCATCCGTCATCTTCGCATCCCCTGAGAAGACGCTGTCCAGGAGGGAGCTTTCGGAGACCGCCCCGAGCACTTCGCCCATGACGACGGGGGGTTCGGCGCTGAGCACGGCCAGCTGGGATACCCCGTGCCTGGTCATCACACTGATCGCGTCGTGCACGGTGTCGGTAGGCCGAACGTGCAGCAGCGGGGGGAGCTCGCCTGTCCGGGCGCGGACGACGTCTGCGACGGTGCGTTCCTCGGTCGCCTCCTCGAGGAAGCCGTACGAGCGCATCCACTGGTCATTGAAAATCTTGGCGAGGTAGCCGCGGCCGCCGTCGGGCAGGAGCACGACGACGACGTCGTCCGGGCCAAGCTCACGGGCCGCTTTGAGGGCAGCAACGACAGCCATACCGCTCGATCCGCCGACGAGGAGACCTTCCTCGAGGGCGAGCCTGCGCGTCATCGCGAAGGACTCGGCATCCGACACCGCGATCACCTCATGTACGACGCCCGGGTCGTATGCGCCGGGCCACATGTCCTCGCCGACCCCCTCGACCATGTATGGCCGGCCGGTCCCGCCTGAGTAGACCGAACCTTCGGGGTCTGCGCCGATGATGCGAATGGCCCCATTGGACACCTCACGCAGGTACCGGCCGGTGCCGGTGATCGTTCCGCCGGTGCCGACGCCGGTCACGAAATGGGTGATGCGGCCGTCGGTGTCGTTCCAGATTTCGGGACCCGTGGTCTCGTAGTGGCTGAGCGGGCCGTTCTGGTTGAAGTACTGGTCGGGCTTGTACCCGCCGGGGATTTCGGCGGCGAGGCGGTCGGAGACGCTGTAATACGATTCCGGGTCCTCGGGGGCGACCGAGGTCGGCGTGACCACGACTTCGGCGCCGTACGCGGTCAGCACGTTGCGCTTCTCCTCGCCGACCTTGTCAGGTACGACGAAGATGCAACGGTAGCCGCGCTGCTGGGCGACGAGGGCGAGGCCGACTCCGGTGTTGCCGCTCGTCGGTTCGACGATGGTTCCTCCCGGTTTCAGCTGGCCGGATGCCTCGGCGGCGTCGAGAATGCGGACGGCGATGCGGTCCTTCACGCTTCCGCCTGGGTTGAGGTATTCCACCTTCGCCAGCACCGTGGCGCTGATGCCGTCGGTCACCCGGTTGAGTTTGACCAGCGGGGTGTTTCCCACGAGATCGACAATGCTCTCTGCGTACTTCACATGCGTCCGTTCGGTGATGGTGTGGTGTGCGTCGGGCGCGGATCCATGCGGCCCGGGGAGCGGCTCGTGGCCGCCTGTTCGAGCCTAGCCGCTGGTCCTGTTCTGTTACAGGTTCCGAGCTGAGCTGCTGCCTCGGCGCTCTCGGTCGAAAGCGGACGGCGCCCCTTCTGGGGGAGCCGTCCCGGGCATCCGTTCACCGCGCTCTCAGCAAACGGGATTTCGGGGTTCTAAGCTGGACGCACACCCGGATTGTCTGCGCGCGTGACGCCATGCCGGGCTTTCCCGATACACGAGAGGCCACAGTGACCCCGCGAAGCGATTCCCCCGGTAGCAAGAGCGGCAACCCTGCGAAGCAGTTGACGATCAAGGAGCAGCGTGCCGAACAGCGCGCGCAAAAGGTCGAGGCGTTCAAGAGGGAGCAGGCGAAGAAGCGTCGCACCAAGAAGATCGGCATCATCTCGGCCATCGTCGCCGGTGTCGCGGTGCTGGCTCTTCTGGTCACGTCCCTGATCCTCACGACGCCGAGAAGCGCAAGCTACACCGCGGGCGGTTCAGGAGCCAAGATCGAGGGCGTGGAGACGTTCCAGAACACGAACAACCACGTGCAGACGAGTGTGGAATACGCGCAGACACCTCCAGCCGGTGGCGACCACAACCCGGCGTGGCTGAACTGTGGCATCTACACAGAACCGCAGCCAAACGAGAATGCCGTCCACTCGCTTGAGCACGGGGCGATCTGGGTCACCTATGACCCGTCGATCTCCGCCGAAGAGCTCGACCTGCTCAAGACGAAGCTGCCATCCACCTTCGTGATCCTCTCCCCCTTCGAGGGTCTGCCGTCGCCGATCGTCCTCTCCGTCTGGAACACCCAGCTGCAGGTCGACAAAGCCTCGGATGAGCGCATCTCTGAGTTCTTCGAGGAGTACTGGAGGAGCGGCGACGTTCCCGAGCCGAACGCACCGTGCACCGGTGCCGTCGACGGACCAGGCAAGGCGTAAGTTGACTGGCCCCGCCTTCGAGACGGATGCCGTGGCATCCGAGGAGTCGATGGCCCCCGTTTCACGGCGACGGTCACCGCTCGCCCTGCTCCTGCTCGCCCTTGCCGTTGTGGTCGTCGTCGGTATCGTCGCGTTCTCCGTCGGCCGCCTGTCGACACTGGGCGATCCGACGCCGACGAACACGAGTGCGGAGGCTGGGTTCGCCCGTGACATGCAGACCCACCATGACCAGGGCGTCGAGTTGTCGATGATCATTCGCGACCTGACCGACGACGAAGCGGTTCGGCTGCTCGCCTACGACATCGCGCTGACCCAGGGTGGGCAATCGGGCAGGATGAGCGGCTGGCTCGACATCTGGCGCCTGCCTGCGCACTCCAGCGAGCCGCAGATGACCTGGATGATGCGCCCCACCCTCGAAGGCGCCGGGCACGACCACGGCACGGATGAGAGCGCCCATAAGCCGGGCGAACCGATGCCAGGGCTGGCGACGCCTGAGCAGATCGCGGAGCTCAAGAGCCTCACGGGGGTTGCCGCCGAGCGGATGTTCCTCGAGCTCATGATCGCCCACCACGTCGGCGCGATCGACATGGCCAACGCCGTGCTCGACCGCAGCACGAACGAGACGGTGCGTACCTTCGCCACCGGAGTGGTGGAGAGCCAGGAATCCGAGATCGACCTGATGAACGAGATGCTCGCGGAGCGCCCGGCCCCGTAGGCGCGTCCGCTCGCGGGGCGGTTGCGGCATCCGATGCGTTGCGTACATCCGTCACAAACGTCGACTTTCGCACCGCAATTCGGGCATTCGGGACGGACGAACGCCGGGCCACGGGAGCCCGCGAACCCCATCCGTCACAAACGCCGGTTTCTGCACCGCGAAGCCGGCATTCGGGACGGACGAACACCTCCCGCTCGCACTCGGACGGCACCGTGCGCTCCGCCGACATCCCGGATGACCTTTCTCCACAGGGCGCCTGTTGTCCACAGATTTCGGCGTCCAGCCGCTACCGGACCTGTCTGGTGAAACTGTTGACGGATGCGCATCCCCCGTCGGCTTCCGTCCGAGCTTGCCCCCGCTTTCACCGTTGCCGAAGCTCGCCAACTCGGCGTCGGGAGATCTCGCCTCGCCGCCGCAGACCTCGAGCGCCCGTTCCACGGTGTCCGTTCGTCACTTCCCGCGGGCGCGCTCGATGACGTTTCTACGGGACGGGCGCAGCACATACGCGCGGAGGTAGTGCGCCTGACCCACGCCTACGCGTCACGGATGCGGCCGACTGAGTTTTTCAGTCACACGACGGCTGCGGTTCTCTGGGGCCTGCCGCTTCCGCTTCTCGGCGATCGACTTCTCGACGTGTCGGTATCCCGCCCCAGACGGGCGCCGCGCGGTGCGAATGTCCGCGGGCACGAGATCGACTCGCGCCTCTTCCATCTCACCGTCCATGACGGCCTGCGACTCACCACGCCGGCATCGACCTGGGCAACGCTCGGCACCGTGCTCAGCCCATACGACCTCGTCGCCGTCGGCGACGCCATCGTGTGCATCCGGGGATCAGCGGGCGGCATGCCCGGCCCGGCTCCCCTGGCGACGCTCGACCAGCTGCGCGCCGCGATCGACGCCGGGCGACGACCCGGCATCGGCGCGCTCCGGAATGCGTTCGGGCGCATCCGGACCGGTTCCTGGTCGCGGCTCGAAAGCTGGGTGCGGCTCATCCTCATGGACGCAGGACTTCCAGAACCGGAGCTGAACTTCGACGCATATGACGGTGAGGGCCGATTCCTCGGATGCATCGACCTCGCTTACCCGGACCTCAAGATCGCCATCGAGTACGAGGGCGAGCATCACTGGATGACGGCCGAGCAGTTCCAGCACGACATCGACCGACTCAACCGGTTGGTCGAAAACGGATGGCGCATCGTGCGGCTCACGAAGCGGCACGTGTTCGCGGATCCGGCCGAGGTCGTGCGGCGTGTATCGCTGGCGCGCGAACAGCGGGCAGTGTCGTGGTGACGGCACCCGTTCATCCGGCCCACCTGCAGGCTCCCGCCGCCGTTTCCCGGCATTCGCGACGGACGAACCGTCGGCACGCACGACGGCATGCGTTCATCCGTCCCATCTACAGGCTCCCGCCGCCGTTTCCCGGCATTCGCGCCGGACGAACCGAACCCAGGCCCCTCTCCGCCCCACCCTCCGATTGCGTCGTCGCGATCCGGCGATGGGCTGCGCCAGCCTCGACTCACGTGCGGCGGCGACACCGACGGCGACGGCGACGGCCACTGCCGCTGCCGCTGCCGCTGCCACTGCCACTGCCACTGCCGCTGCCGCTGCCGCGCTGCCACCCGGAGCATCCATCTCGCCTACGCCGCAATCCACAGTCGCGGTCCCGGAACTTGAGCCAGGAACGGTAGTCCCAACGGGAACGTTCATCGGCGACGACCACATCTCCGGCGACGTCGAGGTGTCACGTCGGTCGGTACCGTCGAACTTCGGTTGCTCGACGTCCGCTCGGAATACGAGGGCGAGACGGCCATGCGCTGGTCTGCGATCACGGTGGAACCACACGCGGGATGCAACACCATGATGAGCCGATCCCTCCCATATGCCCCCTACGAAGGAACCCGACCAGTCGTTTCCTGTGATGACTCAGATCGTCGAGGGGAATTCCGGTTCTCTTCGGACGCTGCTGATCATCAACACGGACCACAGAGCTCGCCGAGAGCTCTCGACAGCTGCCATCGACGGGACGCTTCCCGACATGCGACCCGGCTCACGGTGAAGGACTCCGGCGAGACCGGCGGGCGTCTGCGGCGTGACTTCCGAGGACAAAGTCCCGCGGAGCTACACCGTCGCCCATGACGACCTCGCGGATGAAGTCGCCGCACGGCTGGGTATCTCCGTGAGAGACCTGCGCTATCTCAACCCGATGTGCTTGGACGCGCGGAAACGCATCCTCGAGGTGAATAAGGCGCTCAACCGGAGCAAAGCGCACAGCTAGCAACGCTCAATCGACGAGCGGCCGGCTCCCCAGCTGCTCCTCGAACATCCGCGTGTACGTGCCGTCCAGGGCGAGCAGTTCCGCGTGCGTGCCCTGTTCGGCGATCCGCCCATCCTGGATCACGAAGATCACGTCGGCCTGCACGATCGTCGAAAGACGGTGCGCGATGGCGATGGTCGTGCGTCCAGCGGATGCCGCCTCAAGCGCCCGCTGGACCACCCGCTCCGAGAGGGTGTCAAGAGCGCTGGTCGCCTCGTCGAGCACCAGCACCGGCGGGTCCTTCAGCAGGACGCGGGCGATGGCGATGCGCTGCTTCTCCCCGCCGGACAGGCGGTAACCCCGCTCCCCGACGACCGTCTCGTAGCCCTGCTCGAACGACACGATCGTGTCGTGGATGTTCGCCGCGCGCGCCGCCTGCTCGAGTTCGAGGTCGGTCGCATCCGGTTTCGCGTACCGGAGGTTGTCGGCGATCGTCGCGTGGAAAAGGTAGGTCTCCTGGCTGACGATGCCGATGTGAGAGACGAGTGACTCCGCCGTGAGGTCGCGCACATCCGTGCCGGCGAAGAGCACCCGTCCGCCGGTCGCGTCGTAGAACCGCGGCACGAGGTAGGACACTGTGGTCTTCCCAGCCCCACTCGGCCCGACGAAGGCCGCGAACTGCCCAGGCTGGATCGAGAACGACACACGGTCGAGGGTGGGCCGGGACCCCTGAGCGGCGTCCGGGTAACGGAAGGAGACCTCGTCGAACGCGACGCTGCCGAGGCGACCCCCGGCATCCGCTACGGGAACCGCACCCGGGCGATCAGCGATCGCCGGCTTGAGGTCCAGGTATTCGAAGATACGGGCGAAGAGGGCTCCGGATGTCTGCAGGTCAAGTCCCACCCGCATCAGCGCCATCAGCGGGAACAGCAACCGCGACTGCACGGTGGTGAAGGCGACGATGGCGCCGGCCGTGATGTCGGGGGCGCCGCCGGCCATGAGCGATCCGGCCACCAGGTAGACGATCGCCGGGATCGATGAGAGGAAGATGTTGACCATGGCGAAGAACCATTGGCCGCTCATCGTCTGCTTCACCTGCAGGTGGACCTGCTCCTCGTTCGCACCTTGGTAACGCTGGATCTCGGCGGGTTGCTGGTTGAAGCTCTTCGACAGCAGCACACCGGAAACACTCAACGTCTCCTGCGTGATGGCCGTCATATCGGAGAGGGATTCCTGCGTCTTCGTGGCGATCCTCGCCCGTACCTGCCCGACACGACGCTGCGCGATCACGAGGATGGGCATCAGCACGAGCGCAACGACCGTGAGCTGCCAGTTGATCAGCAGCATGGCGACGAACGCCGCGAGCACGGTCACCGTGTTGCCGAGCACGCTGGCGATCGTGTTGCTGAGCGCACCGGCGACTCCGCCCACGTCGTTCTGCAGCCGCGACTGGATCACCCCGGTCTTGGTCCTGGTGAAGAAGCCCAGTTCCATCGATTGCAGGCGGCGGAACAGCGCCACCCGGAGTTCCCCCATCACCGTGTTTCCGACCGTCGCGGTGAGCCACGTCTGCCAGACGCCGAGACCCGTGGCAATCACGTAGATCAGGATCATCACGCCGACGATCTGCCCCAGAGCCGGAAGGTTCGGTCCCCCGCTCTTCGGGAACAGCCCCTCGTCGAACGCCCGCTCGACGAGAAGCGGAGGCACGACGCTCAACGCCGCACCGACCAACACGAGTGCGACGGTCAGGGTGATCTTCGCCCGGTGCGGCTGGAACAGCGTCACGATCCGCCGAAAGAGATGGGGTATCCGCGGCGCTTCGGCGTTGACGGCGCGCTGGGCTTCCTCATCGCCGCCGCCGCGCATGCGTCCACCGCCGCCGCGGCCACCGCTCCCATGCATACTCATGGATTCACCCTAACCCCGGCATCGGAGGACGGATGCCGGGGTCCGGGAGATCCGGACGTGGACGCTCGCTCGAGCGCCTATCCCTTGGTCGAACCGGCAAGCAGGCCGCGCACGAAGTAACGTTGCAGGCTGAAGAACACGATCAGCGGGATGACGAGCGACACGAACGCCGCAGCCGTCAGCCGTTGCCAGTCCTGCCCTCGAGTACCGGTCAGTTCAGCCAGCCTCTGAGTCAGTGGCGCGACATCCTGCGTGCCACCGGAGAAGATCAACGCGACAAGCAGGTCGTTCCACACCCAGAGGAACTGGAAGATGGCGACCGACGCGATGGCCGGGAGGGCAAGCGGCAGGACGATCCGGAAGAAGATCTGCCCGGGGCTGGCCCCGTCGACCCGCGCCGCCTCGATCACTTCGCCCGGGATCTCCGAGATGAAGTTGTGCAGCAGGAAGATGATGAGCGGAAGACCGAACATCGTGTGCGCGATCCACACCGGCAGGTAGTTCTGCTCGGGAATCATCGGCAGCACGTCGTGCAACTGGTTCTGCAGCGGGCGCAGGAACGTGGTGAACATCTGCAGCAGGGGCAGCAGTGCCATCTGGAGCGGCACGATCTGCAGGGCGAAGATCAGGATGAACAGCCAGTTCGATCCCCGGAACTTCATCCAGGCGAAGGAGTAGGCGGCCATCGCCCCGAGAATGAGCGGGAAGATCGTTCCTGGGATGGCGATCGCCAGGGAGTTCACGAAGTATGAGCCCAGCTGCGGTGACGACTGGGAGGCGGAAAGAAGCACCTCGGAATAGTTCTCGAAGGTGAATCCCGGGTTCTGGAAGATCGTCCACCAGCCGGTCGACTGGATCAGTTCGGCCGGGCGGAACGACGAGATGAACAGGCCGAAGGTGGGGATGGTCCAGAGAACCGCGATGACGAGGGAGGCAACGGTGGCTGTGCGCGATGTGAGCCGTCTCTTGACCCGTTTTGCTTTCGGGCCGACTTCAGCGTCGGCGCCCCGGGCGAGTCGGTTGCCGGTGTCAGGATCCGGCGTCGTGGCGGCGATCGGTGTGGTGCTCATCGGATTTCCCTCTGCTTCCGCATGACTCGGATGTTGTAGATGACGATCGGCAGAACGAGGATGAACAGCACCAGGGCGAGGGCGGAGCCACGGCCGGGTTCAGCGGCGCGGAACGCCTGGGTGTACATCTCATTCGCGATGACGCTGGTGTCGAAGTTACCGGCGGTCATCGTCCGCACGATGTCGAAGACTTTCAGCGTGGCGATCGAGATCGTGGTGATGACGACGACGAGCGAGCCGCGGATGCCCGGGAGGGTCACGTTGGTGAATCTCTGCCACGGGGTGGTGCCGTCGATCTCTGCAGCCTCGAGCTGCTCGACCGGCACGGCTTTGATGGCGGCGGAAAGCACAACCATCGCGAACCCTGTCTGGATCCAGATCATCACGACGATGAGAAGGAACGTGTTGATCGGTGACGTTTGCAGCCACTGGACCGGCTCACCACCGAACCAGATCACGATCTGGTTGAGAAGACCGATCTGCTGGGTACCGGACTGACGGTAGTCGTACACGAACTTCCAGATGATGCCTGCGCCGACCATGGAGATGGCCATCGGCATGAAGACGAGCGCCTTGTAGATCTTCTCGCCTCGCGACTTGTCGATGAAGACCGCGTAGGCGAGGCCGACCGTCGTGGAGATCGTCGGTACGAGCAGCACCCAGATCACGGTGTTGAGAAGGGTGTTGAGGATGGCCGGCTGGGTGAACATCCAGACGAAGTTGTTCAGGCCGTTGAAGTCGCCTTGGTTGTTGGTGAAGGCGAGAAGGCTCGTGCGGATCGCCGGATAGATCAGGCCGAGGATGACGAGGATGAGAGCCGGCGCGAGAAACACGACGAGCTGCCAGTAGTCCTTGCCCCGCCTGGGCGCTTTGTCGAGGAGGAAGAAGAGGAGGCCGACGATGGCGGCGAAAATGGCGAGCCCGCCCACCACCTGGATGATTTTGCCGATGAGGTCAGCGGTCGTCATTGAACTACGCCTTTCGGAAGAGGGAGATCGAAGGCGGAGCCGCCGTCGGCAACTCCGCCCTCGATTGGGGAATGTCAGCTAGCTCTTTGGCCAGCTGGATTCGATGGCGTCCACCGTCTTCTGTGTGTTGTCGCCGGAGACCCAGGCGACGATGCCCTTCCAGAAGGAGTCGGAGCCAACAGCGGCCGGCATGAGATCGGAGCCGTCGAAGCGGAACACCGTCTTCGGGTCCTGCAGGATCTCGATGCTCTCCTTGAGCACGTCGCTTGACGCGTTCTCCGGGTCGAGGCCCTTGTTGGCGCTGATCACACCGCCGAGCTTGACGCGGTTGTTCGCCCACGTGTCGCTGGACAGGTAAGCGCGGACGGCGTCGACTTCCGTGCCTTCGCTGAACGCGACGGGGAACTCGCCACCACCGGTGACTGCTTTCTCTCCACCGGCCTCAACCGAGGGGAGGAGGAACGCGAAGACGTCACCGTCCGGGCTGACGTCCGTGCCCTCTGGCCAGAATCCCTCGTAGAAGGATGCCTGGTGGTGCAGGGAGCACGTGCCGTCGAGGATCGGCAGTCCGGCGTCACCGAACTCGGTGGAGATCACGCTGGAAACGTCACCCAGGCCACCGTTGACCATGTCGGGGTTCTTGACGATCTCACCGACGGCGTCGAAGGCCTCGACGATCTGCGGGTCGTTGAACGGAATCTCGTGCTTGACCCACTGGTCGTAGACATCCGCGCCAGCCTGGCGGAGGACGTAGTCCTCGATCCAGTCGGTTCCCGGCCATCCGGTGGCGTCACCGGAACCGAGACCGACGCACCACGGCTTGTGGTCGCCTTCAGCTGCGATGGTCTCCGAGAGCTGGTTCAGCTCGTCGAGGGTCGTCGGGACTTCATAACCCTTGTCCTTGAACTCCTTCGGCGAGTACCAGACGAAGCCCTTGACGCTTGCCATCAGCGGCGCTGAGTAGAAGGTGCCTTCGTAGCTCCCGTACTGCTTCCAGTCCTCGCCCCAGAACTCGTCGGTGTTCTCCTCGACGGCCTTCGGCGCCGGCTTCAGCCAGCCGCCTGCGGCCAGCCGGCCCAGAAGACCGGGCTGCGGGACGATCCCGATGTCGGGCGCGTTGCCTGCCTCAGCGAGCACGGCGATCTGCGCCTCGAACTCCTTGGTGCCCTGGTACGACACGTCGATTCCCGTGCAGGTGGAAAAGTCTTTCCACGACTCGACGAGGCGGTCCGCCTCGATGTCCTGGATGGTGCCGCCGATGGTCACTTCGGGGTTGTCGTCGAAGGTTCCGTACGCTTCATAGTCAGAGCAGTCCGTCTCCGCTTTGTTGCCGGCCGCGACATCGCCCGTACAGGCGGTGAGTGCGAGACCGACGATCCCTGCTGCAGCGAGCGGCAGCAGGATACGACGTTTGGTCGTGAAGCTCATCTCTGTTCTCCTCATTGAGTGTGATTGCGGGTCGAGGTGGGGAGCCTCAGCCCTGCTGGTGCAACTCCGGCTGCCCGTTAGGGAACCGGTTCCATGCAAAAGTTACGGCACCGCACCCGGATTCACAAGCATCCACGCCGAACGCATTGCAGCGATGATCGCGCTCTCTCGGCGGAAATACGCGGGTGAATGAGAGCCCGGTCGCAGATGGAGCCTCGAGAGATGTGTAACCGGTTCCATAAGGCGGCGCTCTTTTGCTATTCTTCTGTCCTTAGTGCGTTTCGGCCGAGGGGGCCGGGCTCGCCCCCAACGTCGGGAGGCCACCGTGGGCAGTGCGATCGCAGACGTCGCCGCGCGCGCTGGCGTGTCCAAGGCAACCGCTTCCCGAGCGCTGTCCGGCAAGGGCTACGTCGCCGAGTCCACCAGACAACGGGTGGTTCTCGCCGCGAAGGAGATCGGCTTCGTCGCCTCGCCGAATGCCGCGAGCCTTGTCACCGGCCAGACCAAGAACATCGGCGTGGTCATCCCTTTCATCAATCGCTGGTTCTTCGGCGAGATCCTCGAAGGCATCGAGCAAGCACTGCTGAACCGCGGGTACGACATGACCCTGTACAACATCTACCCGGGATCCGCCGACCGCGACCGGGTGTTCGACTTCTTCCTCGCCCGCAAACGATTCGACGGGGTGATCGCGATCGGCGTCGATTCGACGCCGGAAGAGACGGAACGTTTGCTGCGGCTGGGTATCCCGCTGCTGAGCGTCGGCGCGCCCGTCGCCGGCGTGCGTTCCCTGACCATCGACGATGCGGCCGCCGGGCGGCTGGCGACCGAACACCTTCTGGGACTGGGGCATCGCCGAATCCTGCACATCGGCGGCCCGGTCACCGGGGACGATGATGCGAGTGTGCAGGGAAGACGACTGAGAGGGTACGTCGGCGCCATGACCCAGGCGGGCCTCGAGAGCGAGTTGAGCTTCGCGCAAACGGCGATGAGCGTGCCCGGCGGCTACGAGGCTGGCGCGCACTCGCTCAGCGACCCAAGCTCGCGCCCGACCGCTGTCTTCGCCGCATGTGACGAGATCGCCATCGGAGTGATGATCGCCGCGCGCCGGCTTGGCGTGCGAGTGCCCGCTGACCTGTCGCTCGTCGGTATCGACGGCCACGAGTATGCGGAGATGTTCTCGCTCACGACGATCGAGCAGAAACCTCGCGCTCAGGGGCAGGCCGCGGTGGCTGATCTTCTCGCTGCAGTGTCGGGAGAGGCGATGGCCGCCGACGTCGTGGACATGCCTGCCCGGCTGGTTGTGCGGGCAAGCACGGCATACGCGAGGGCGAACGCAGACGCCGTCTGAGCGGCGACCGGATGCCGGCATCCGGTTAAACGCCGAAGGGCGCCACCCCGCACGGGGTGACGCCCACGATCGACTACCGAATCGGTAGCGCGTTCCGTTTCACGCTGAAGCCCCGAAGGGCGTCAATTACTTGAGAACGACGGTTGCGCCAGCCTCTTCGAGGACGGTCTTTGCCTTCTCGGCGGTTTCCTTGTTTGCACCCTCGAGGACGTTGCCCGGAGCGCCATCGACGACGGCCTTGGCCTCGCCGAGACCCAGCGAGGTGAGCTCGCGCACGGCCTTGATGACCTGGATCTTCTTGTCTCCGACAGACTCGAGAACGACGTCGAAGGAGTCCTTCTCTTCGACCTCTTCGGCCTCGCCACCGGCAGCAGCCGGTCCGGCAACAGCAACGGGTGCTGCGGCGGTGACCTCGAAGGTCTCCTCGAATGCCTTCACGAACTCGCTGAGTTCGATGAGCGTGAGTCCCTTGAACTGCTCAAGCAGCTCTTCAGTTGACAGCTTTGCCATGATTTTCTCCTCTAGATTTTCTTGGTCTACTCACCGCTGTCCCAGGTTGAAACCTAGGAAGCGGACTCCTGCTTCTCACGCAGCGCGTCGACCGTGCGAACGGCCTTCGAGAGCGGTGCGTTGAACAGATATGCGGCTCCGAACAGCGAGGCCTTGAAGGCGCCGGCAAGCTTGCCGAGCAGAACTTCGCGGGACTCGAGGTCGGCGAGCTTGCCTACCTCTGCGGCGGTCAGAGGGTTACCGTCAAAGTAACCGCCCTTGATCACCAGGAGAGGGTTTGCCTTGGAGAAGGCACGCAGGCTCTTTGCAACGGCGACAGGGTCTCCGTGCACGAATGCGACCGCCGACGGACCGACGAGCTCTTCGTCAAACGACGAAATGCCCGCGTTGTTCGCGGCAATCTTGGTCAGCGTGTTCTTCACCACGGCGTAGGTTGCGTCTGCACTGATGTCGGTGCGCAGCGTCTTGAGCTGAGCAACAGTGAGGCCGCGGTACTCGGTCAGCAGAACGGCAGTCGAGCTCTGGAATTTCTCCGTGAGTTCGGCAACCGAGGCTTCCTTGTTCGCCATAGCCACTCCTTGATTAGTCTTCCTCGTACCGCGGAAGCGGCACGAGCCAAAGAGGCAGTCGGCCCAGAAATAAGAAAAGCTCCGGCGCAAGCGCACGGAGCAGTCAGAGAGAAAATCTCGGAAATGTTTCGTCCACCTGCGCGGGTCGTCTCAGTTGAGAACCTTCGATCGGATGCTCGCTTGCGCACGCACGCCGAAAACCTGCGGTCTTTGGTTTTGTCTCAGCTTATGGCATCCGTCGCCTCGGGCCAAATCGCGTCGACACGGCCGCTCAGGCGAGGGGGCTCAGGTGAATCTCACGGAGGAGCGCTGAAGGGTCGTCGTAGACGGCGATCGCACCGGCCGACCGGAGTTCGGCGGAGGAAGAGCCGCCGCAGAGCAAGCCGATGGTGCGGACTCCCGCGCGCGAGGCGGCGACGCAATCCCAGACGGTGTCCCCGACGAAGATGGCGTCGTCCGGGCCGACGCCGGCTTTTTCGAGGGCGACCTCGACGATCGATGGATCGGGTTTCGCCGTGTCGACGTCATCGGCGTTCGTCGTCGCGTCGAGTACGTCGTCGCTGTCGAGCGTCTCAGTGAGCAGCTGCAGTTCGTCTTCGGGAGCGGAGGTGGCGAGAACGAGCGTGCGGCCCTGGTTCTTGAGAGCGCTCAGCAACTCCCGCGCCCCGTTGAGCGGTACCAGTCGGGGGGCGAGTTCCTTGTAGTAGCGGGAGTGGAGTTCCTTCGCGCGTTCGCCGAGCTTGTCCGCGTCATCCCCGAGAAGGGCCCGAAGCAGCCGTGCTGAGTCCTGGCCGATGGCACGGTGCACCCGCCAGGCCGACACGTCAGCGCCGACGTCGCTGAAGGCGTGCATCCACGCCTCGACGTGCAGGTAGTTCGAGTCGACAAGAGTGCCGTCGACATCGAACAGGACGGCTCGCGGCGTCTGGGACATGGCCTCACGCTCCTTCGTGTGCCCGCTACTCTAGACCTTCGGTCAGCGGCTCGCCTCAGCAATGGGGCCCGCCAGCGGAAGCAGGACCCGAAACTCTGTGCGGCCGGGTACCGACTCGACCACGACCGCCCCCGCGTGGGCCTCGGCCACACCGGCCACGATCGCGAGCCCCAGCCCGGTCCCACCGGAAGCGCGCTGGCGGGAGGCGTCGCCGCGCACGAATCGTTCGAAGACCCGGTTGAGGACCTCAGGGTCGATGCCGGGCCCGTTGTCGATCACGCTGATCTCTGCGTTGTCGCCGACGACGGACAGCCGGGCCACCACCCGGCTTCCCGGTGGAGTGTGCACACGGGCGTTCCCCAGCAGGTTGGCCACGACCTGCATCAGTCGTTGTGAGTCCCCGATGACGGTGACCGGCGTCGCCTCGAGAGCGAGGACCCACTCGTGGTCGGCCGACGCCGCGCGCGCGTCGTTGACGGCGGAGGCGAGGAGCGCGGAAAGTTCGACCGGATCCTTCGCCAGCTCGCGACCCTCGTCGAGCCGCGCGAGAAGGAGCAGGTCCTCGACGATCGCCGTCATCCGCATCGCCTCGGACTCGATCCGCCCGAGGGCGTACGTCGCGTCTTCGGGCAAATCTTCGTTTGATCGTCGCGTGAGTTCGGCGTACCCGCGGATGGAGGTCAGCGGGGTACGGAGTTCGTGGCTGGCATCCGACACGAACGTCCGGACCTTGTTTTCGGACGCCTGGCGAGCGTGAAGCGCTGCAGCGACGTGGCCGAGCATCCGGTTGATCGACGCGCCGACCCGCCCCACCTCGGTATGCGGGTCGGCATCGTGATCGGAGACCCGGACGGCCAGGGCCACCTCGCCGCGGTCGAGCGGAAGCTCCGAGACATCGGACGCGGCTTTCGCAACCCGGTCGAGCGGGCGCAAGGCGAGCCTGACAATGAAGTAGGACGCCGTTCCCGCGAGGATGAGCACGCCAAGGGCGATCCCGCTGATCCCCGCGATGAGCTGCCCCAGTGTGAATTCCAGGTCGGCGAGAGGCAAACCGACGATCATGGCACCGTTGCCGGTTTCGACAGCGACGACACGGTAGGAGCCCAGATCTCCGCCGAGATCGATCGACTCGGGCTCTCCGCCGAGCCCGACGGTGAGCAAGGTCGACACCTGGCCGGTTGTCAGGGGCTGCAGGTCGCCGGCGGCGCCGAGGTAGCCGGCATAGCGCACCGCTCCCCCGGCGATGATGGCCCCGAGCGTCCCCGCGGATTGCCCGGGCACACCGACAAATTCCGGAACCGGGGGCTCCGAGGACGGTGGGAATCCGCCCCGGCCCGGCCGCTCCACAACAGCCCCCGACGACCGGGTCGTCGCTGCGGTCAACTGCGCGTCGACGCGGCCGAGCAGCACGGTCTGCACGCTAACGACGCTCGCGGACCCGATGATCACAGCGGCGAGTGCTAGCAGGGCGACTACGGCAACCACGAGTCGCTTGCGCAGCGTCCACCGGGACAAACGGCTCACCCCGTCGCCTCGGCGACCTTCAGCAGATACCCGGCGCCGCGCACCGTGTGAATCATGGGCGAGCGCCCGGCGTCGATCTTCTTGCGCAGATAGGAGATGTAGATCTCCACGACGCTCGGCTTGCCGTCGAACTCGTAACTCCAGACCCGGTCGAGGATTTGCGCTTTGGAGAGCACCCGGCGGGGATTGCGCATCAGGAAGCGAAGGAGCTCGTATTCGGTCGCGGTCAGTTCGATCGGCACGCCGCTGCGGGAAACCTCGTGACTGTCCTCGTTGAGGCTGAGATCACCGATCGAGAGGATCGGAGAGTCGGATGCCCCGCTCAGTGATGAACGCCGGATCAAGCCGCGAAGGCGGGCAACCACCTCCTCCAGGCTGAACGGTTTGGTCACGTAGTCGTCGCCGCCGGCGGTCAGACCGGCGATCCGGTCGTCGAGCGCGTCCTTGGCAGTGAGGAAAAGCACAGGGACGTCATCCCCGTCGGCCCTCAGCCGGTGAAGCACTGTCATTCCGTCGATATCGGGAAGCATGATGTCCAGCACGATGGCGTCCGGGCGGAACTCGCGGGCGGCGTCGAGGGCCTGCCTGCCGGTTTCCGCTGTCCGGATCTCCCAACCCTCGTAGCGAAGGGCCATCTTGAGAAGGTCGGTGAGGCTTCGTTCGTCGTCGACGACGAGGACCCGCACGGCGCTTCCATCGGCACGCAGGAGGGGAACGGACGCTGCGGGCCGGGACGACGAGACAAATGCACTCACCTTTCCAGTATCGGCATCCGCCTATGAGGATCCTATGAAGATTCTCTCCTCGGCCTGTAAAAGCTCCGTGGTCGCACGCACGGAAGGAGATCACACGTTCATCAGGACCGAAGTTGCGAAAACATCCTGATAATCGTGCGATCTCCTGCTAACCGTTCCAACCACTTGTCTGAGACACCGGAACAGCGCCGGATAAGCAACCCCGGTCAGGACCCTGCGGCGTCCAGCTTCGCGAACGTGTCGCGTGCTATCCCGAGCGCCGAGTTCGCCGCCGGCAGCCCGGCGTAGATCGCCGTGTGCATGATGGCTTCACTGATCTCCATCCGCGTCAGCCCGTTGGTGAGCGCGGCTCGGACATGCATGGCGAGCTCGTGCTCGTGGCCGCCGGTCACGAGAGCCGCGATGGTCAGGAAGCTTCGGGTGCGCAAATCCAGCCCCTGCCGCGCCCAGATCTCACCCCAGGCGTATCGGGTGATGAAATCCTGGAAGGCCGCCGTTTCTGGTGTGATGGCAGCGGTTGCCGCGTCGACGTGGGCGTCGCCGAGCACCGCGCGGCGGACGACCATACCCGCCGCATATGCGTCTGCGGCGGTCCGGGACTCAGGGGCGGCGGCACCGATGTTCTCGAGGAGGAGCGCGGAGAGAACGTCCGGTCGCTCGTACGCCGGAAGATGAGCGACACCGGGGATCGTCACCTGGCGGGCACCGGGGATGGCGGCGGCGAGGTCAGCAAGCAGCGTCGGCGGCGTCGGCACGTCGTACTCCCCCGCGACGCACAGGGTCCGCGAACGGATGCGGCCGACGGCATCCGTGAGGTCGAAGCCGGCGAGAGCCTGGCAGGCCAGCGCATAGGACTCGTCGTCGACCTCCATCAGAGTTTCGAGCGCCGTGGATCCGGCGGAGGGGTTGCGGTCGAGGAAGCCTGGCGCGAACCAGCGCTCCGAACTGCCCTGCACCTGCGCGGGTGTGCCGCTTGCGCGAACCTGCGCTGCCCGCTCCAGCCACTTGTCGGACGTCCCGATTCTGGCGGCGGAACAGACCACGGCCAGGCTGAGCACCCGCTCCGGGTATCGCAGAGCGAGTTCCAGTCCAATGGCCCCGCCGAGCGAGATGCCTGCGTAGTGGAACGAGCCTCCCCCTGCCGCTTCTACGGCCGCGATCACGGATGCCGCGAGTTCCGTGACCGTGAAACGCTCGCCGGCTGCGGGGCTGATGCCGTGCCCGGGCAGGTCGAACCGCAACACCCGGTGCTGGGCCGCGAGAGCACCAACGACGCCGTCCCATAGTGCGGTGGTGGTCCCGAGAGAAGGCCCGAGCACGATCAGCGGACCGTTCGCTTCCCCCGTTGCGGCGGGCTCGACGAGGCAACGGAGGATGGGTTGGGTCATGACGGGTGTCCGCTTTCTGTGTTCTCGGTGCGGGCACGACGCCCGCGGTATTTCTCCAGCACCCGATCGATTCCCGCATCGGCCTGGCCGAGGTCGCCGGAGTAGTCGAATGCCGCCCAGATCTGGCGGCGGAGATCCTCGGATGCACCGGTCGAGGCCAATGCCCCTGCCAGGACGACCTGCAACGGACGGGACGTGTTGACCGATTCGGAGGACGCGCGGGTGACGAGGTCGAATGCTGCCGTCTTGCCCAGCGCTTCGGCCAGGATCGTCGTCACCCGTTCGCTGAAGACGAGCCCATCGGTGATGTCGAGGTTGGCACGCATCCGGTCGTCGTCGACGATGAGGCGTTCGGCGAGCGAAGCGGCCCCCGTGACGGCGGAGATGGTGAGTCGCTCGAGTTCCCTCAACGCCTGCCACTCGGCATGCCAGGCCCCGCTCGGGCGCTGGTCTTCGGCGAGCATGCTCCCGTACAGTGTGGCGACCAGCCCGGGGACGCGGCGTGCTGCAGCGGCGACGAGCACAGCCGTCACCGGGTTGCGCTTGTGCGGCATCGCGCTCGACCCGCCTTGTCCACTGCCCAGGAGTTCACCGACTTCGGCGATTTCGGTGCGGGCGAGCACAGTGACGTCGAGGGCGAAAGCGCCGGCGACGCTCGTCGCTCCGGCAAGCACTGACGCAAGCTCCGAGATGACCAGACGATCGGTGTGCCAGCTGAGCGCCGGTTCCGCGAGACCGAGCCTGGCAGCAAAACCGGCAAGCACGTCGCCCACGACAGCGTTCGGCTCGGTCTCCGCACGCCGGGCTCTCACGATGTCGGTGAGCACGGCGAGGTTACCGACGGCTCCTCCCAGTTGCACAGGCAGGGCAGCGCGAGCGGCGTCGAGTCGCTCACCGGCACGGAGGACGGCATCGAGCCAGCCGGCCGCGAGCAGGCCGAAGCTCGTCGGCGAAGCCTGTTGTCCGAGGGTACGCCCCGCCATCACCGTGCTGCGGTGCGAATCGGCGAGGCCTGCCAGAGCGTCGGCGAGCGCAGCGAGCTGCCGACGAACCTCCCCGGCTACCCGGGAGGCGATGACCATCGTCGCCGTGTCGAGGATGTCCTGGCTGGTCGCGCCGACGTGGATATGGTCTGAAGACCCGGCGCGCACAGACTCAGCCGCGGCGCCCAGGTGCTTGACCAGCGGGATCACCGGGTTCCCGCCTCCCCGCCCCTCGGCGGCGATGGCGGCAAGGTCTAGCGACGCGGCATCCTTCACCCGGTCAGAGACGTCGCCCATCCACTCCGGCGCGAGTCTCGCATCGATCAGCGACCGGGTCAGAGCCAGTTCGACGTCGACCATTGCCTGCAGCCAGGCGGCGTCGCTGGTGAGTTCGGTGGCACGCGTGCCGACACCGAGGGGCTCCAGCAGCCCCGCATCCCACGCCGACCTGGGCAAGGCGGGGGTCGTCGCATGGTGAGTGGACTCCGGAATCGCGCCTTCGCGCCGCTCACTCATTGAACTCCAGGAACACGGTCTCCTGTTCGCCCTGCAGGCGGATGTCGAAGCGGTACGACCCTGGCCCGTCTGGGACGCTCAACAAAGTCGAGCGCCGGTCGGCCGGCACCGCAGCGAGCACGGTGTCCGTGCTGTGAGCCTGGACGTCCTCGGGGAAATACGCCCGCGTGAACAGATGGTGGGTCAGCCCGCGGGCGAAAACCGTGACGAGGACGGACGGGGCCGCGGCGGCGGAGGTGGCTCCCGGCTTCACCGTTGTGAACGCGTAGTGTCCGGCCAGGTCGACGCTGGCTCGACCGAAACCGGTGAAGGCGTAACCGTCGGGCTTGAGGCTGCCGCGCTTGCTGCTCATCACGCCGGCCGAGTCGGCCTGCCAGATTTCGAGGATGGCGTCGGGGACGACGTCGCCGTTCCCGTCGAACACGGTTCCGTGGACGCGGATGGCCTCCGGGTGGTGCGGTGGGACCAGTTCCCACCCCTTCTCGTATGGCAGGGCGTAGCCGAAGAACGGCCCGACGGTCTGCGACGGGGTCTGCCTGCCATCACTCATGCGCGTCTTCACTTTCCATCCAGGTGGACTTCGGGCCGGTCAGGACGATGTCCCAGCGGTAGCCGAGGGAGTACTCGGGCACGCTGAGGTCGTGGTCGTACGTCCCGATGAGTCGCTGGCGAGCGGCCGGGTCGGCGATGGACTGGTAGATCGGGTCGAGAGCGAACAGCGGGTCGCTGGGGAAGTACATCTGGGTCACCAGACGCTGCGTGAACGCGTTGCCGAACAACGAGAAGTGGATGTGTGCCGGCCGCCAGGCGTTGAGGTGGTTGCGCCATGGGTATGGGCCCGGTTTGATCGTCCGGAAACTGTATCCACCGTCGTCGCCGGTGATTACGCGGCCGACCCCGGTGAAGTTCGGGTCGAGCGGCGCCGGATGCTGGTCACGTTTGTGCACGTACCGCCCGGCGGCGTTCGCCTGCCAGATCTCGACCAGCTGGTTGCGGACCGGGCGACCCTCCCCGTCGAGCACCCGGCCGCTGACCGTGATGCGCTCCCCGAGCGGTTCAGCGGAGTGCGCGATGGTGAGGTCGCTCTCGAGGGGACTCACATCGGTGTGCCCGAACGCCGGGGAGACCCGCTCGATCTCCTCAGGGTCCACTCGCACGAGCTCGTGAGTCGGGTGGCGAAGCAGCGAGCTTCGGTACGGGGCGTAGTCGCGGCGAGGATGCAACTCTGGCGCTCCGCCGGCCTCGACCGCCCTGCGCGCATCCGCTTCGATGGCGAGGATCTCGTCGGTGATCTCGTCTTGGGTGTTCACTGTCATGGTGGGTCTTTCGCTGCATAACGGGCGATTCGAGCGCACGGGTGGGCCGCGAACCGGGTGATGGCATCAGTCTGGAAGCCGGGGGCGCCATTCCCAACGCGTATTCCACTGAGTGGAAGAATACTAGGCCTCGGAGCGGCGGTAACCGAGAGCACGGCTGACCCCGTGGGCGGCCGCCCGCACCGCCTGTTCATGCGCCGGGTGCGGTCCGCGGGGAGCTTGGGGGTTGGTCCGGGTGACGATCGACACGGCAGCCACGACGAGACCGGTGCGATCCCTGATGGGGGCGGCGAGGGAGCTGGAGCCTGCCGTCATCTCCTCCGACATGACCGCAACACCGTGCGCGCGGATGCCGGCGAGACGCTTGCGCAGTTCGCCCGGCGAGGTCACGGTGCCCGGCAGGTATTTGTCCAGCGACTCGGACAGGTATGCGTCGATCAGGTCGTTCGGGGCGTAGGCGAGCAGTACCAGGCCGACCCCCGTCGAGTGCAGGGGCAAGCGGCCTCCGACGCGTGAGATCACGCGAACCGCGTGGTGGCCGGACAGCTTCTCGAGGTAGAGGGCGTCTCGCCCGTCGAGAATCGCGAGGTGGACATGCTCACGGGAGGACTCGTACAGGTCCTCCAGGTACGGCAGGGCGATGGTGCGCAGATTCCGCGCCGTCGGCGTCTGCACTCCGACCTCCCACAGCCGCATCCCCAGCGAGTACCGGCCGTCCTCCTGCCGGGCAAGGCCGCCCCATGACACCCATTCGGCAACCATCCTGTGTGTGGTTGAGAGCGGGAGCCCCGCCCGGTCGGCGATTGCCGTGAGAGTGAGCGATGAGGCCTGGGTGGGTGCGGTAAAGGCGTCGAGGATGGCGAACAGCCGGGCAGCGACGCTGCGGTCATCGACCGGGGGCGAGAGTTCGCCCTCGGCTTGCTGCTCGGTGAATCTGGCCCGCGCCGGCTTTCCTGACATCCGTGCTCACGCTACAACACGCGCGGGTTACTGACGTTGGGAGGTTGTCGCAGGGGCCCGGATTCCCCGCAGACCCGGCAACTGGTGGCTCAGTCCCGCCAGGAATGTTTGGGCGAGTAATCGAGGATCCGGCGGGCCTTGTCGATCGAGAGCAGGGTTTCATGCGTGCCAACGTCCCTGGTCACCGGCACATCGGGGAACGCTGCGGCGAGGAGCTCGGCGTTCGGGCGGGCAGACACCGTGTCGGCCGCCGCGATGATGAACCGGTCGAAGCCGACGTCCTCCTGTTCGAGCGCGCGGAGCACCGCCTGCGCGCCGTCACGGGCGTCGATGTAACTCCACAGGTTCCACTTGCGTTCGTTCGCGTCGGCATCCCACGACGGGAACTGGGCGTAGTCTTCCTCGTCCATGACGTTCGAGAAGCGGAGCGCGACGATCTTCAGGTCGGGATGCCAGCGCACGAGTTCGATGGCCATCTGCTCCTCGAGGTGCTTGACGAGGGAATATGTGCTCTCCGGGCGAGCCGGGTACTCCTCATCGACCGGGATGTATGGCGGCGGCACGTCGAACGGGAGACCGAGCACGGTCTCGCTCGACGCGTACACGACATTGCGGATGCCTGCCCTGATCGCCGCCGCGAAGACGTTGTAGGTCGCCTGCATGTTGTTCGAGAACGTCGCTACGTTGCTCGTGAGACCCGGGGCGGGAATTGCCGCCAGGTGCACAACCGCGTCGAACCCGCCGCTCTGGCCGTCCACCCCCAGCAGTGCGTCGAGAGTCTGCCCGTAATCGGTGAGATCGATGCGCACGAAGTTCCGGCCCCTCTCACCGGCGACGTCGAGGTTGACGACATCATGTTCCGCGTTGCGGAGCTCCCGCACAACGGTCCTGCCGAGCTTGCCTGATCCTCCGGTGACTGCGATTCTCATGGCGCCAGTCTGACCTATACCGCTCGACGAGGGAAATGGGATTGCGCCGGGCGTGGTTGGCTTGAATCATGCAACTTGTTCTTTACACCTCGGCGTTCTGCGCCCCATGCGCCCAGGCACGATCGGTGCTGTCGGACGCCGCGCGGCTGGTTCCGCAGGCGACGGTGATCGAGCGGGACGTGGCCAGGGAGAACGTACTGGCAGCCGATGACGGCATCCGGATGACCCCGACCGTCGTCGTTCTCGATGACGCGGGCATCGAGGTTTTCCGCGCTGTTGGCGTTCCCACCCTGAACCAGGTGCTCACCGCGGCGGCGAAGGCACTCTAGGACCTTTCCGAGCGCCGGACGCGCCGACGGTCGGCGCTGGCGGGCGTGTCGCTGGTCGCGGGGCAGAATAGAGGGGTGCCTTCCACCTACCTCGACCGACTCGTCGCCGATTCGACGGATCGGGTCGCCTGGCTGCGTGCGCGTTCACGCGGAATCACCGCAACGGATGTGGCACGGCTGTCGGGTCCGGCGGCAATCGACGCGGTCGCTACGGAGAAGCTCGGCGGCGGTTCAGGTTTCTCGGGCAACGCGTACACCGACCATGGGCGTGTCCGGGAGCCAGAGATCGCCCGGTGGGTGGCCGCGACACACGGCATAGCCCCCTCGTCGGCGTTGTTCCATGCCGAGATCGAGCGACGCCACCTTGCTACTCCGGACGGTCTTGCGCTGACGTCATCGGGCGCGCTCGTGCTCGCCGAGATCAAGACGACGACGAAAGCGTGGCGCTCCGTCCCTCGCAACTACCTGCGACAGATCTGGTGGCAGCAGTACGTGCTCGGCGCCGAACGCACCCTCGTCGTGTGGGAGGAACACACGAACTTCGTCCCAGTCGATGATGAGCCGCGCTGCCGCTGGGTCGACCGGGATGAGAAGGAGATCAGCAAGCTGGTCGGCCTCGCCAACAACCTGATCGACGAGCTGCACCGCAGAACCACCCGCCCGTCGCGCTACCTCGTCCACGACGACCCGCACGACATCCCCTGATCTGATTCGTTCCCGACCGGAACGACGCTGTAACACGGACGACGCATTCCGCAGCTTGACTGGGGCGATGGCATCGGCGATCGGGGGCTCTCATGCGTGAAGGTGTGTGGCTGGCGTGGCAGACTCGGGGTATGACGACGAACGCGTTCTCAGATGATGCAGACGACCTCACGGTTCCCGACACGATGCTCGCTGCGGTGATCGACAACCCAGGCGACGCCGACGTGTTCCGGCTGGATACCGTGCCAGTACCTGCCTCGTTCACCTCCGAGTTCGTTGTCAAGGTGATCGCTGCGGGCGTCAACCCCATCGATGCGAAGACCCGGGCCGGCAAGGGTGTGTCATCGGGACTCCGGTACCCGGCCATTCTCGGCAGCGACTTCAGCGGCATCGTCGTGAAGTCACCGTACGAAGCGCACCCGCTCTCCCCCGGCACCGAGGTCTACGGGATGGTTCCCGTGCCCCGCCAGCCAGGGACCTACGCCGAGTACATCGCCGTGTCGAGCCTGTCTCTCGCCCGCAAGCCGTCCAGCCTCTCCCACGTCGAGGCCGCCGGGGTTCCCCTCGCCGCCCTGACAGCGTGGGGCATGGTCGTCGAGGTCGCGAAGGCGCACCAGGGCCAGCGGATGCTCGTCCACGCAGGAAGCGGCGGGGTCGGCCACTTCGCCGTGCAATTCGCGCGCTATTTCGGCGCCCACGTCATCGCCACCGGCTCCACCCTCAACCAGGACTGGCTCCGCAAACTCGGGGCGGCCGAGGTCGTGGACTACTCGACGACTCGATTCGAGGATGTGGCCACGAACATCGACGTCGTCATCGACCTGATCGGCAACGTGCACGACGAGACCGGGTCCAGGTCACTGTCCACCCTGAACCCAGGCGGCCTGATCGTGAACGCTCCGACGGGCAGTTGGCCGACCTTCCTCGATGAGGCAGCGGCCGCCGGCGTGCGAGCGACCACCTACAAGGTTGCGCCGGATGGGGACACGCTTTCGACGATCAGCCGGCTGCTCGAGTCTGGCGACGTGCGGGTGTTCGTCGATCAGGTCTTCGACCTCGCTGACGTGTCCGACGCCCACCGCGCGGTCGAGTCAGGACACACGCGGGGCAAGATCGTCCTCACCGTACCTGGCCGCTGACCGGGCCGCCCAGGAGCGCCTGGCCGAGTTCGCTCCGCAGGACGGCTTCTCGCTCGGCGCCAGGGCGGCACCGCTCGTCGTGACGTGGACGCTGAGCCTCGGCACGCCCGGTTGGGTACTGCTCGGGACCATCTTCCTGGCGTCCGCCGTCGGGATCTGGGGGGTCACCGTTCGGCACACCGCAGGAGCTACAGTGCCCGCTCCATGACGAAGTCCGAGTGCAACTCAGGCCCGAGCGAGAAGGTCTTCTCGCCGACGATGATGAAGCCGTTCTTCTCGTAGAAACGCACGGCTCGGGCATTCCGCTGGTTCACACCGAGCCAGATCCCGACCGCTCCGGTGCCATGGGCGGCGTCAAGCGTCGCCAGCATCAGGGGCGCTGCGACTCCCCTACCGTGGGAGCCGGGCAGCACATAGACCTTGCTGAGCTCGATCGTGGGTCGGATGCCGATGGCTGCGGCCACATCGTTGTCGCTCGGATCCCCCGTGATCAGCATCGTGTAACCGCACAACCCGGTTTCCTCTTCCGCCACGGTCAGGAGACGGCGTGGATCCGCGAGGTACTCGGTGAACCGTTCCACGCTGAGGTGGGTGGCGATGAACTCGGCGATCGCCTCTGGTGCGCTTCCGGGCGGGCAGGCCAGCGGGAACGTGACCTCAGCCAGCGCTGCCAGACCTGCGGCATCCGCACTGATGGCCTGTCGCACGGTAGCTGTCACAGGCCCAGCTTATTGGCAGCGGCACCCACGAGATCACCTGTTCCGGTCCAACGGGTGCAGAGATGACGCGTGGAAGCCCCGGCATGCGAAAAGGCCCCACGGAGAACCGCGGGGCCTTTCGAACGTGCAGAGAACTAGATGGCGTTGATGTCCATCGGGATGCCAGGACCGAACGTCGTCGAGACGGTGCCCTTGAGGATGTAGCGGCCCTTCGAGGAGGACGGCTTGAGACGGTTGATCTCCTCGAGAGCGGAGTGGATGTTCTCGGTCAGCTGCTCGGGAGCGAACGAGGCCTTGCCGACGACGAAGTGCACGTTGGAGTGCTTGTCGACGCGGAACTCGATCTTTCCACCCTTGATCTCGGAGACAGCCTTCGCGACGTCGGGGGTCACGGTGCCGGTCTTCGGGTTCGGCATGAGGCCGCGGGGTCCGAGGACCTTACCGAGACGACCGACCTTGCCCATGAGCTCCGGGGTCGAGACGGCCGAGTCGAACGAGGTGTAGCCGGCGGCCACCTTCTCGATGAGCTCGTCGCCACCGACCTCGTCAGCGCCGGCCGCGATAGCGGCTTCTGCTGCCGGGCCCGTTGCGAAGACGATGACGCGGGCGGTCTTCCCGGTGCCGTGAGGAAGAATCACGGTACCGCGGACCATCTGGTCAGCCTTGCGGGGGTCGACACCGAGCTTGAGGGCGACCTCAACGGTGGAGTCGAACTTGGCCGAGCCGGTCTCTTTAGCAAGAGAGACGGCTTCCTGTGCCGAGTAAACCTTGTCAGTGCCGATTTTCTCGGCGGCGGCCCGGTAGGCCTTTGACTTCTGTGCCATGTGAATTTCTCCAATTCGAGAATGTGGTCATCTGCGCCTGGCCGGCGCTGCCACGAATAAATCTGGAAGCTGCGAGCGAAGCTCGCAACTGGAGGAGATTGAGCGATTCGCCACGCTGGGCGAATCAGTCGAAATCCTAAAGGCCACGAGCGGTGCTGGTGTCCTGAGGCCGCGAGCGGTGCTCGAGACCGGGAAAGGCTTACGCCTCGGTGGTGATTCCCATGGAACGGGCGGTTCCGGCGATGATCTTCGAGGCAGCCTCGATGTCGTTCGCGTTGAGATCGGCCATCTTCACTTCGGCGATCTCGCGGACCTGGTCCTTGGTGAGCTTCGCAACCTTGACGGTGTGGGGGGTTCCTGAACCCTTCGCAACGCCTGCGGCTTTCTTGATGAGCTCAGCGGCCGGTGGGGTCTTGAGGATGAACGTGAACGAACGGTCCTCGTAGACGGTGATCTCCACCGGGATGACGTTTCCGCGCTGGGCTTCCGTCTGGGCGTTGTACGCCTTGCAGAATTCCATGATGTTCACGCCGTGCTGACCCAGTGCCGGGCCGATGGGCGGGGCGGGGTTGGCGGCGCCGGCCTTGATCTGAAGTTTGATCAGACCAGTAACCTTCTTCTTCGGTGCCATGTTTCTTCCTTCTTATTGGGTTTCGAGCTCCCGCCGAATGACGGATGCTCTCCCGCCGACCCGGTTGGGCCGCGGTGGGATGGGAAATCTAGAGCTTGGTGACCTGGTCGAAGCTGAGCTCGACGGGGGTCTCGCGCTCGAACAGGGAGACGAGCACGGTGAGCTTGCCGCTCTCCGGCTTGATCTCGCTGATCGAACCGGGAAGGCCTGCGAACGAGCCTTCCTTGATGGTGATCGTTTCGCCGATCTCGAAGTCGACCTCGGCGGGGATGGCACGAGCGGTCTGGCCACCCTTGCCGCCACCGGACTTCGCCGGGGTGGTGTCCTTGACCTCGACGAGGCTCTTCAACATGTTGAAGGCCTCTTCGGCACGGAGCGGCGTCGGGTTGTGCGCGTTGCCGACGAACCCGGTGACACCCGGGGTGTGGCGCACGACAGACCAGGAGTCCTCGTTGAGGTCCATCCGCACGAGAACGTATCCGGGGATGCGTACGCGGGTGACCATCTTGCGCTGGCCGTTCTTGATCTCGACGACATCTTCCATCGGAACTTCGACCTGGTAGATGAAGTCGGCGACGTCGAGCGAACCCTTGCGCTGTTCGATGTTGGCCTTGACCTTGCGCTCGAACCCGGCGTACGAGTGGATGACGAACCACTTGCCAGGCAGGGTGCGAAGCTCGGCACGGAAAGCGTCGTACGGGTCGACGTCAGCCGCTTCGGGCTCTTCCCCGTCGTACGGGGTGACGTCCGCCTCGGAGTCGGCTTCTTCCTGCTCTACTTCGTTCTCGTCACCGATGGCGAGCGCTGCGGCTTCGACCTCGGCAGCTTCGTCGATCTCCAGGGCGTCATCGACGACCGCGTCCGCCTCGGGGTCGTTGACCTCAGCCAGGGCGTCGAGGACGGCGTCAAGGTCGACGACGTCGTTCGAGTCTTCGACGTGCAGGGCCTCGTGCTCGGCGGGCTCGACCGAGTGCTCCTCGGCGGCCAGCACGTTGCCTTCCTGTGCTTCGTCGTCCTCGCTGGACTGCTCTGCGGCAGTTGCCCAGTCGACGTCGTCCAGATTTCTCTCAGACACCTAAATCTCATTCCTTTTGCTTGTGGTGTGGCCGTGGAGGCCACCGTTCGTGTTGTCGATCCTCAGATCGGATGCCAGAGCCGTTAGGCGGCGGGCGTCCCGAAGACGAAGACGACGATCCAGCCGAACAACTGGTCAAGGCCGTACACCAGAGCCATCATGATCACGACGAACACGAGAACGACGCCGGTGTAGCTGAACAGCTCTTTTCGGGTCGGTGTGACGACCTTCTTGAGCTCAGCGATGACCTGCTTCAGGAACAGGATGATCCCGGCAAAGGGTCCGCGCTTGGCCGCACGGTCCTTCTTTGCTGCTGCGACGATCTCCTCGTTCGGTTCGTCGATCACGTTTCGGGCCACCTGGTTACACCTTTCGTGTGTCGGCACTTCATGAATTCACTACCGACGCGCAGGGCGGACAGGACTCGAACCTGCAACCTGCGGTTTTGGAGACCGCTGCTCTACCAATTGAGCCACCGCCCTAGGACCGGACATTCCCCGGTCAGGACACTGAAATCTGACGCGCTCCATCTCGCTTGCAAATCGAAAATCCGGGAAGGATCGAAGAAAATAGGCGCAAAAAAGCTTGGCAGACTTCAACTACCTGGACAAGTGTACAGGGCGATCATGGCTCCGCCAAGCCGACGACATCCGGGCCGCGGGTCATCCATTTCCTGCGGCGACTGGCCACCAGGATACCCGCGACATATGGTCGAGTCAGCGGGCGAATGCAGCGAACCGAAAGGCGGCACGAATGACCTCCACCGAATACGACCTCATCGTCCTTGGCGGGGGCGCCACCGGCGAGAACCTTGCTGACCGTGCCGTGCAGGGCGGGCTGACCACCGTGATCGTCGAGGACGAACTGGTTGGCGGGGAGTGCTCCTACTGGGCCTGCATGCCGTCGAAGGCCCTCCTTCGCTCTGCCCAGGCGCTCCTGGGTGCCCAGCGTGTCCCTGGCGCTGCGGAGGCCGTGACTGGCACGCTGGACGTCCCCGCCGTCCTGGCGCGCCGCGACTCATTCACTTCCCACTGGTCGGATGTCGGCCAGGTCAAGTGGCTCGACAGCGCCGGCATCAACCTCGTGCGGGGCCACGGCCGCATCACCGCTCCCCGCGAGGTGACCGTGACCGGTGAGGACGGCAACACGAGCGTGTTGACCGCGAGGCATGCTGTAGCCATCGCCACCGGGTCGAACGCACTCGTCCCCCACATCGACGGGCTCCGTGATGCTGCACCGTGGACGAGCCGGGAGGCTACCAGCACGAAAACGATCCCAGCGAGCCTGGTGATTCTCGGCGGAGGCGTGGTCGCCGCAGAGATGGCAACGGCGTTTGCAGGGTTCGGGGCCGCGGTGACGGTGATCGCGCGAAGCGGGTTGCTCGGCGGCATGGAGCCGTTCGCCGGTGAACTCGTCGCAGACGCACTCCGCAAGCAGGGAGTAACCGTGTTGCTCCACACCGAAACCGCGAGGGTGAATCGCTCGGCTTCGTGCGTGACGGTCGAGACGGGCGATGGGCAGTCGATCACCGCCGAGCAAGTGCTCGTCGCAACGGGGCGCATCCCGCGCACCACAGATCTCGGCCTCGAGACCGTCGGCCTCACACCGGGCGACTGGATCGACACGGACGACACCATGCTCGTCCGCGGCTTCGACTGGCTCTATGCGGCAGGTGATGTCACCCACCGCGCTCTCCTCACCCATCAGGGGAAATACCAGGGGAGGGCTGCCGGCGACGTGATCGCCGCACGTGCGGCAGGGGCGACGGTCCTGGATGAGCCGTGGGGCGCCCACGTCGCCACGGCAGACCACGAAGCCGTCCCGCAGGTGACCTTCACCGAGCCCGAGGTGGCGTCGGTCGGACTGACGGATGCCTCGGCACGCGCGGCCGGCTACAAGGTGCGCTCGGTGGACTACCAGATCGGTCAGGTCGCTGGGGCGAGTCTTCGCGCTGACCGGTACGAGGGAAGAGCGCGCATGGTCGTCGACGAACAACGGAAGGTTGTCCTCGGCGTGACCTTCGTCGGCCCGGACGTCAGCGAACTGCTGCAGGCGGCAACGATCGCCGTCGTTGGAGAAGTGCCGCTCGACCGTCTGTGGCATGCCGTGCCCGCCTACCCGACGGTGAATGAGATCTGGCTGCGACTTCTCGAGGAATACGGTCGCCCGCTCGGCTGAACGCCAGGCCTGGCCGATCGCCACGTGTCTTCACGCTTTCCCGCCGGTGGACAAGCAGGGCCAGGCCATGCACGACGCTCCGGCCGAGGGACGACATGTTCGCCCAGGTCGCCGACGTCAGCTTCTCACTCGAGGAACTCGCCGCCAGCCACGTCCGTCCCGCCGATCTCGAACCCTCCCGCCGGGCGAGTTCCCTTTCCATCGCCAAGCCGCACGGTGTCGGTCCCCTCCGTTCACCTGCAGCGCAAGAGCGTCATGCCGCCCGGCCGCAACCACCCCTCCTGTGAAACCCTGGCGGAGGTGATGGCCAGGGAAGACAAGGTCCGCACAGAGGACGACCCACCGGCGTGTGGAAGGTCATGGGCAGCTGGAAGATCTGGTACCTCACCCTCATCTGCTTCTGCCTCCAGATCGCGGTTCACGGCACCACCTTCTACCTGCCGGAGCAGGCCTCCGGCCTGATCGGGCAGGACGTCGGCTGCCAGGTCGGACTCATCTCCGCCGTCCCGTGGCTCGTTGGCCTGTTCAACGGTCCGCGTTCGCTCGGAAGGGAGCGCGTTGAACGTGGCTGGGAGCATACTTCCACCATGAGCGATGACGCTGCTTCGTTCGACACACTGAATTGCTCGGAGTGTCCCTGCGAGTTGACGTCGCGGCACAGAGGAACACCCTAACTTCGTGAGTCCGCTCTGCCACACGGGCTCCTCTCCCGCGAGTTCCTGAGAATCTCCCCTTTCAGTGCGGGCAGCGCCAGGACGAGCTGCAAGACGGTTCGGGCAGTGCGCTGGACCTCACCGAGGGTGATGCCGTCCGGGCGGGCGAGCGAATCTAGCAGGGACGATGCCGCTGAGGCGTCAAAATCGCCGTTGACGTGGTCGAACCATCCGCCAGGCATGAAGACGTCGACCTGCGCGCGGACCCGGTAGGCGTCGTCGGCCAAAGCCGGAAAGTCCGGGTCGCCGGCACGCTGCATCCACCAGTCGGTGATCACCGTTCCCTCAAAGCCCCACTCCTCGCGAAGGATCGTCGTGCATAGTTCGTCGTTATAGTGCGACCACACGCCGTTGATCTTGTTGTACGACGTCATGAGGGTGTACGGGCGCGCCTGGGCGAGGCAGATCTGAAACCCTCGCAGGTAGATCTCTCGCAGAGCCCGCTCCGAGACCCTCGAGTCGTTGACATTCCGGTTGGTCTCCTGGTTGTTACACGCGAAGTGTTTCGGACAGGCCGCCACTCCCGCTTCCTGGACGCCAGCCACGATTGCGGCCGCGACGAGCCCGGTGACCAGCGGGTCCTCGGAGAAGTACTCGAAGTTCCGCCCGCACAGAGGGTCACGATGGATGTTCATCCCCGGGCTGAGCAGCACGTGGGTGCCTTTGCGGACCATCTCCGCACCATGGCGCGCCGCAAGTCGACGCACAAGCGGGGTGTTCCAGGTCGAGGCGAGTGCCGCCCCGCACGGTAGGAGCGAAGCATAAGCCGACAGCCGAATACCTGAGGGGCCGTCCGTCGTCGTAATGGGAGGCACACCCTTGGCGCGCAGCGACGCGGTGATGCCGCCGAACACGCCAGCGTTTCCCGGCGTCCCGAGCGGGCTGTTCATGATTACGTCACCTCGGGTTAGCGCTTCCAGTTCCTCATGGGAGAGCTGGGCTACGAACTCGTTGAGCGTCGCTGTTCCTTCGGACACGTCGACCAGAGTGACGCCCTGGCCACCGGTCGGCTCCAGCGCCGGAACCCGGCGCGCCTGGAGCCGCTCGCGACGCGAGACCTCACGCGTGGGCACGTCCTGCCAACCGATGACGGCGCGACCGGCGTCATCGCGGTCGAGAATCATCCGTTGGAAGGGGTGAGCGGCGGCCGGTGCGCACGCCTCGGTCAGCTGTTCGACGACGCGCAGTTCGCGGAGCGTGAACGTGGCGACCTCGGTCGCCGCGCGCACGTCGGTGCCTGCGAAGACCGTGTAAACACCCGCCTCAAGGACGTAGGCGGACCGGTGGCCGGTCACCCCCGAGTCGTCGTAAGAGGCCAGAGAGGCGATCGGGAAGGTCAAGTGCAAGGACTCGTTCTCGCCCGGGGCCAGCCGTCGCGACTTCGCGAAGGACGCCAGCGTCCGGGCAGGCTTGCCGAGCTTGCCGTCCGGTGCCTGGACGTACACCTGGATGACCTCAGCGCCCGGGTGCTCCGTCCCGGCGTTGCTCACGCGAGCGGTCACCGTGACCTCCTCGCCGTCGACGTGGGCCGTGGGCACCATATCGAGCTTGGAGTACCCGAGGCCGAACCCGAAGGGGAAGAGTACCGTGTCGGGGGCGAAGGTTTCGAAGTACCGGTAGCCGACGTAAATGTCCTCCGCGTAGTTGTTGTGCTCGAGTCCGCCGAAGTTCACCGCGCTCGGGTAGTCGGTGTAGTGGCGTGCGATGGTGTCGGTGAGCCGGCCACCAGGCACCTGCGCCCCGGTCAGCACGTCCGCGATGGCGCGCGCGCCCTCCATGCCGCCCTGCCAGGCGTAGAGCACCGAGGAGATTGCTTCGCCGTACTCGTCCAGCCACGCGAGATCGATGATGTTCCCGCAGTCGAGCACGATGACGGTGCTCGTGAAGGTTGAGGTGACCGCGTCCAGCAGGCCCTTCTCGGCGTCCGTGAGGTAGTAGCTGCCTTGGGTCAGGGTGTTCTCTCGCGCCTCCCCTGCGGCGCGCCCCAGGACGATTACGGCGACGTCCGCCCGGGTTGCGGCGGCCCGAGCGGTGCCGGCGTCCAGGGGCATCTCCTCGAAGTAGCGCGGCCAGTTACCCCAGGTGCCCTCGTCGGGCGAGTTCTCCTCGCACCAGCGGGTGTAGGTCGCGGCGAGTTCTGCGTCGACCGAGACCTGACCGCCGTCGCGCAGTGCGTCGAGAAGATTCCAGGAGTACGGGGCGTTGACGTCCCCACCTGAGCCGTAGCCGACCGCGAAGTAATCGATCTGGACCCGTCCGAAGAGCGCGACGCGCGATCCTCCGCGCAGCGGCAGGGTCCCGTCGTTGCGGAGCAGGACCGCCCCATCGGCTGCGGACTCACGGCACAGCGCGGCGAGCTCCGGATCAACGAAGGTGTCTGTGTCGATCAGGCTCGTGGACGCCTGCGCCAGCTCCTGCTCACCTGCCGCAAGCGACGGGGCGGGGCTGGCCGACGGCGAATTCACCAGACGATTTTCCATGGTCAGGCGTCGAGCGTGCTGCGGTCGACGCCGACGTGGACATCGAGTACCGAAATGCCGACAAGGTCGGCGACCGCGAGGGACAGACCGCCACGGCGGTAGTGCGCCGTCGTCTCGACCCCGGCGAGGGGCGCTCCGTCGGCCATCACGTGGACGCCCGAACTGCCGGGCTCGACGTGAAAACGCACCGTGCGACGCTCGCCGGCAAGGTCGATGGTGATCGTGAGGCCGTCGTCCTCGAGGGCGAGGACCGGGTCGATGACCACCGCGCCGGCCTGCTCGACGAGGCCGAGCGCTCCCTGCACCAGCTGGCGCAGGTAGATGCCCGGGCCGCTCGAGTAAACGCGCCATCCGCCCTTGACCCCGACCGTGCCGTCCCGCAGCCGGTCGAAATTGGCGGCAGCGTCGTATCGGTCGCTGAAGGCCGCGTCGGAGGAAGAGTAGTAGCAGTTGCGCTGGCGCGGAATGCTCGTGCTCAGTCGCTCGAACTGGCCGACCGGGCTGATCCTGAGCAGCTCGGTGACGAGCCGCTCACGGCCCAGCGTCGCGAGGGCCTGCGTGTAGCGGATGTGGGCATGGGTGTACATGAGCCCAACCTCACGGCCGAAATTCGCCGCCTGTTCCCCACGCCGAAAGAATCGCGTCTGTCCGTCGTGGAAGGGCGCGGGCCGGTCCATGAGGCGGACGCCGTCGGGGAAGTGCAGGTGCTCCTCGACGAGGTTTTCGTGACGCTGCACCTGCTCCGGGGTGAACAGCCCGGCGATGATCGACCGGGTCATCGGAATGAGCCGGTACGACAGTCCGGTCCGGTCGTCGCTGGGATGCAGCACGGGCCACGGCCCCTCGGGGGTGAAGACGACGTAGCCGGCGAGCACATCGTCGATGACGAGACGCTCGGTGAACTCGGCCGCGATCGTCGTCGCCTCGGCCAGGAGGTCGGCTGCGAGCGCGTCGTGCGCGGTCCCGCGCAGCGCAGCACCGAGGGTGCTGGCCGCCTGGAACAGCAGGGCGATGGTCCAGGCGGAGGCCATCTCACGGCTCATCGAGGCCTGGGCAGGCTGGAGGGTGTCGTCCCAGTCGCCCTCACCGTAGGAGAGCAGCTCGGTCCCGGGGGCGCGGTGGCTGCGGATGTAATCCAGGGAGGCGCGCACGTGGTCAGCGATGGGCACCGCCACGGTGCCCGGGCGGCGCAGCTCGCCGTCCCAGAACGGCACCTCCACGTCGAGAATCGTCGCGTCGCCGGTCGCAGCCAGGTACTCCCCGAGCGCCATGAGGGGCCAGACGACGACGTCGCCGTGGGCCTCGTCGGAATACCGCTCGCGGTAGGCGTCGAACATGAACCACTGCGGCAGCGTGCCGTCGGGGATCTGCTGGGCGAACACCCGGCGGACGATGTCGCCCGCCGTGTCGAAGTGACCGAACGCGAGGTTGAGCTCGAGCGGTCCCTGGCAGACATCACGCGTGCCCCAGGCTGCGCCTGAGTACTGCTCGAGGCCGTGCGGCACGAGAAAGTGCACCAGTGCGTTCTGCGTGAACCACGGCAGCAGAAGGTTGGCCTCGGCGAGGCGACCATCACCCTCGACCCGCAGGTTGCGCGTGAAGTCGGCGATGTAACCTCGGTGCGCCGCGAGCTCGGCGTCGACGTCAAGCGGGCTGATAAGCACGGCCTCGGCGCTGGCGAGGGCGTCCGCCGCGCCGCCGAGATCACCCGAGAGCACGAGCGAGGCCGATGTGGTCGCGTCGAAAGCGACCGTCGTCAGGCTCGTGCCGCGGGAGCGGCCATCGGCGAAAAGAATCGCGTCGTCGCCGAGGCGCCCTGCGGCGCTTGCGAGCACGTAGACGAGATCGGGACAGTGCTCGGCGACGTCGGTCCCGGCGTCCGCGGCATAGACAAGCCCGCGGCCGCCGAGGGCTCGGCTAGCGGTCCAGGACTGCTCGCCGAGCTCGATGTCCGCCGTGAAGATGATGTCGAGCGGCTGCTCGGAATGGATACGAACCTCGATGGCACGGCCGTCGTGGCTCGCCGTCGTGCGCACCTCGATACGACCGTCCTCGGTCGCGTAGATCCAGCGGACGCCGCCCAGGTCAAGGACGAGGGCCGAGGGCACGCCGAGCAGCTGCCACCGGTCACCCGTGCGCACGAGCGCCCGCACCCCTGAGGAACGCAGCAGGTTGAGGTGGTTGCGCTGGACGGAGATGAAGCGGTTGGCGGTCGTGTTCCCGACGACGACGTGCGAGGCGAAGACCCCATAGGCGTAGGCCGTCGCGGAGAGGATGTTATCGTTCGGGGTTACGTCGGAGCCGGCTTTGAGGACGTGCCCGTGCGGTCGCTCAACAACGAGCTCCTTCGCGCGGCTGACGACGTGAGTGGCCTCAGGCGTGAAGAAGGACAATAGGCGCCCGGCATCGTCGCGCTCGGGCTGGAGGACCCGGGACGACGCATCGGATCTCGCCGACGCAGTCCCGAGCTCAGTGAGCTCGGGTTCCGAGAGGTCGCGGCCAGACAGCAGCGGGGCCGATACCAGCAGGGAGCGCGCCGACGCGGGTGACTCGGCAGCCGGGGCAGCATCGACTGTGGCTGAGCGTGCGCTATCGGTGGCGAGCCGAAGCGCGCGATCGAACAGCCCGGGCACCGCGTCGAGGGCGTCACCGAGTTCTCCGCGGTAGTCCGCGACGACGGCTGTCACCGCGTGCACGGTGCGCGGGGCGGCGAGATCGAGCTCGGGGCCGAGCAGCACCGGCAAAGCGAACTCGTACTGATAGGTGAGCGAGTCCCAGTCAGGCACGTCCAGGCTGTGGGCGCGGCCGTCGACCTTCGCGTCGAGCCCGTAGAAGGAGAACCCGTCGGTGAGGTGCGCGCGTGCCCCCTCGACGAGAGCGGTCACCGCGAGTGGCAGCACTGGCGCGGTCGCCATGGTTTGCCGGCTCGCGATGACGGCCCCCGCCCGTGCGTCGTTGAGCACGTGGTGCACGACGTACTGACTCACGTATGGCTCGTTGTTGACGGCCGTCGAGACCGGTACAAGGGCCAGGTCCTGGGCGAAGACGACGTCGTAGACGGCGTCCGCCGACGCGGGCCCAACGGCCTCGAGGTCCACCCGCCACACCCAGACGTCACCGTGCGGGTCGAGGGTCAGGGTCACCGCGTAGCGAGCCCCGAGCGTCTGACCTGACCAGCGGGCGCCGGCCGGCTCCGCAGTGAAGTCCCCGGCCGAGCGTCCGCCGACGAGCGGCACCCCCTCGACCATGCGAACACCCGAGGCGTCCAGGCCGTGACGGCGTAGGAAGACGCCGCCGACCATGGCGTCGTGCCCGCTCGGCACATACTGGTTGACCAGCATCGACTCCCCGTGAGTGATGGCGCGCACGTCACCGGCCGCCGACAGCTCGATACGGGTGGTCCCCGCCTCGAGCACCGCCGCCGGCGAAAGTCTCATGGGGCGGCGCTCGGCAGGCAGGACAGTGGCTACCGCAGGATCAGTGGCGGACGGATGGGCGGTGTGCGTAATCACGGTTATTTCCTCAGTACAGGCAGGTGCGGGTCGAGCGGGGACGGACGCGAGCGGGCAGGCTCAGACGGCGAGCGCATTGGCCCGCGCGACGTCGCCGAGCCAACGAGCGCTGGGCTTGACGGTCCGCACGAAGGTGGTGCGGTTCACGCTGACGAGCCCGAAGGTCGGTCTGTAGGAACCCCACTCGTAGTTGTCGAGCAGGCTCCAGTACAGGAAGCCCTCCACCTGGATCCCATCGCTGATCGCCCGGTGCAGGCCCTCGAGCGCGCCCTGTATGTAGGCCACCCGGCGCGTGTCGTCGTCGGTCGCGATGCCGTTCTCCGTGACGAAGACGGGCACCCCCGGTGCCATCTCGTGAGACAGGCGGATACCGTCCTCGAGGGCACGCGGATAGAACTCCCATCCGGTGAGGGTCCGCTCGGCACCGTCGGCGATCGGGAGCGGCCCCTTGGGGCCGATTCTGGTGCGGGTGTAGGCCTGCACACCGACCCAGTCGTCGCCAGCGGCCATCTCGAGGTACCAGGCGTCACGGTGGTAGCCGTACGCGCGGGCGATGTCCTCGCACCCGGGCTCAGGCTGGAAGTCCTGGGTGGCGACCGTCCAGCCCGTGCGGAAGTCCCCCGCCTCAGCGAGCACTGCTCGGCTGGCGCGGTGGGCCTCGAGCAGGGTCTGGGCCACGTTGACGTCGGGGCCTGGCTGGCCGAAGGCCTGCAAAGTCGTGCCCTGACCGTCGCCGCCCGCCATCATCGCGACCATGTTCGGCTCGTTGATGGTGCACACCCACTCCACGCCCTCGAGGACGGGAAGCACGGTCTTCGTGTAGAAAACGAAACGCTCGACGGCGTCGGGCGCACGCCACCCGCCCTCGTCCTCGAACCACTGCGGGATGGTGAAGTGGTGCAGCGTGATCATCGGCTCAAGGCCGAATTCCCGGGCCGTGAGGACCATGCGGCGGTAGTGGGCGAGCTCTGCCTGGGAGACGAAGCCTTTCTCGGGCTCGATGCGAGCCCACTCGATCGAGAAACGGTACATGCTCAGGCCCGCGTCGACGAGCACCTGCATGTCCTCACGGAAGCGGTGGTAGCTGTCGCAGGCGTCGAGGCTCGGCTCAGAGATCGTGGAGTCGACGAGGTGCTCCCGGCGCCACCAGTCGGAATTGACGTTGTTGCCCTCGATCTGATGGGCGGCGGTCGCGGATCCCCAACGGAATCCTTCGGGGAAGTGCAGCATGGGTACCTCGCTTGGTTGTTGGGGATGGGTGTGGTCAGGACGTGGTGTGCGCGGCGCGCCCGGCGACCGTGGCCCGGAAGGAGCCGAGCAGGTAGCGGACACGGTCGCGCGTCCCGCCCTTTCCGGTGCCGGTCATCGCCTGGCCCCGGCGCGATGCGGCTGCGGGATCGCATCTAGCAGCTCCATCGTGTAGGGGTCCTCGGGGAACCGGAGCACCTGGGCGGTCAGTCCTGACTCCACGACCCGGCCCTGGTTGAGGACCATGATCTGGTCGGTCACCAGCCGGGCGGAGAGCAGGTCATGGGTGATGTAAAGCATTGAGACGCCGAACGTGACCCGCAGATCATCCAGCAGCGCGAGCACGCCGGCACGCAAGGACACGTCGAGCATCGAGACGGGCTCGTCCGCGATGATCACCTGCGGGTCACAGGCGAGCGCCCGCGCGATGACCACGCGCTGACGCTGCCCGCCGGAGAGCTCGTGCGGGAGCTTCGCCGCGAACTGCTCGACGGGCGTCAGGCCGACGGTCTCAAGGAGCTCGAGGACGCGGGTGCGAGCCGCGCCGCCGTGCAGTCCGGTGTAGTTGAGGACGGGGCGCATGAGCGCATACTCGACCGTATGCAGCGGGTTCAGCGCGGAGTACGGGTCCTGGAAGACCATCTGCACCTCCCGGCGCAGCCCCCGCAGCCCCTTGCGCCGCAGCGTGTCGACTCGGGCCTCACCGAAGTGGATCGTGCCGGACGTCGGACGCTCGATGCCGGTGACCAGCTTGGCGAGGGTCGACTTGCCCGAGCCGCTCGCTCCGACCAGGGCCATGGACTGGCCCTGCTCGAGCGTGAAGGAAACGCCGTCGACGGCCGTTACCGCGTCCTGGCCGCGGCGCGGTCGCGGGTAGACCTTGGTGACGCCGTCGACCACGATCGCCGACGCCTCGGGCCGCCCCGCCCGACGCCGGGCTGGTGCGGATGGCGTACCGGTCGCCGTCTCGCCGCGCTCCGGCGAGACGGCGGCGACGACGGAGCTGTGCCCGGTGGTCGAGATTGTCGAGCCACGCACGACGAGCCCCGGCACTTGGACGACCTCAGCGCGTGGGTCGGCGTAGTGGCCGAGCAACATCTGCGTGTACTGGTGCTGCGGGGCCTGCAGGATCTGCTGCGAGGTCCCGTCCTCGACGATGACGCCCTCGCTCATGACCATGACCCGTGACGTCGACTCCAGCACGATGCCGAGGTCGTGGCTGATCAGTAGTGCGGTGAAGTTCTCGGACTTCTGCAGGTCCCGAATGGTTCCCATGACGGCGTGCTGGACGAGGACGTCGAGCGCGGTGGTCGGCTCGTCGAAGACCATGAGCTGGGGCTCGAGCGACAGTGCAAGGGCGATCGAGACGCGTTGTCGCATGCCGCCCGAGAGTTCACCCGGGAAGCGGTCGAGGACAGTGCGAGGCAGCTCGACCTTCTCGAGGAGATCGTAGGCTCGCGCCAGCCGCTTGGTCTTGGGTACGTGCCCGTGCGCGGCGAAGATGTCGCCGAAGTGCTTGCGAATTGAGCGCACTGGGTTGAGCGCGTTCATGCCCGACTGCAGCACCATCGCGAAGCCGCCGCGGCGCTGCTTGCGTAGCTCCTCCTCTTCCATGCTCGCGATGTCGCGACCGTCGAAGAGGATCGTGCCCTCTGAGATGCGCGCCGGCGCCTTGGCGAGGCGGGTGACCGCGAAGCCGAGGGTCGACTTGCCGGAGCCGGACTCCCCCACGAGGCCGACGAACTCGCCACGCTCGAGGGAGAAGGAGGCTTTCCTGACCGCGTAGGTCGGCTCGGCGCCGCGCGGTTCGTAGACGACCGACAGGCCGTTGACTTCGAGCAGGCTCATCGTCCCGATCCTTCCCGTAGGCGCGGGTTGGACAGGCCGTCCACCCCGAAATTGATGAGGGTGAGCGAGGTGGCGAGCAGCGCGATGCACAGGCCGGGTGCGAAAAGCAGCACCCACTGGCCGGTGAGCAGTGCGTTGGAGTTCGACGCCCAGAAAAGCATGGATCCCCAGCTCACGGTCGTCGTGTCGCCGATCCCGAGGAAGGACAAACCCGACTCGGCAAGGATCGCGGACGTCGCCGCACCGAAGAAGCTGCCGGTGATGAGCGAGGTCATGTTTGGCAGGATCTCGTGGAAGACGATGCGTGCCGCGCCGTCTCCGGCGAACTGCGCCGCAGTGATGAAGTCACGACCGCGGATGGACTGCGTCTGGGAGCGGAGCACACGGGCCCCGTACGCCCAGCCGGTGAGCACGACGACGAAGATGATCATCGTCATGCCGCCGTTCTGCAGGTAGGCCGCAATGACGATCATGAGCGGCAGTCCCGGGATGACGAGCACCAGGTTGACGACGAAGTTGATGACATCGGCGATCGGGCCACGGATATAGCCCCACGAAAGACCGACGACGACGGCGATGAGCGTCGAGAGGAACCCAGCGATGAAACCGACGAGCACCGAGATCCGGGCGCCGAAGACGATCTGCGAGAAGACGTCCTCGCCGGCGGCCGTGGTGCCGAACCAGTGGCTGCCGGAGGGAGCCTCGTTGCGGCCGAAGCCGTTCTCGCTCGCACCGTAGGGCGCGATGAGCGGCGCGAAAATTGCGAGAGCCACGAAGGCGAGGAGCAGGACCACGCCGATACGGGCCTTCTTATTGCTCCAGATCGTCGCGGCACCACGCGAAAGGACCCGCAGCGACGAGGCGGGCCCGTGCGGCTCGGGCACCACGGTGTCAGCTCCGCGCGGGGGCTGGTGGGGCGGGGTCGAGCCTGTGGGCTCGGGGAGGTTCACTGCAACAGTCATCGGCGGGTCCTCGGATCCAAGAGTCCGTATAAGAGGTCAACCAGGAAGTTCGCGAGCAGCATGCTGATCGTGAGCATGAGGAAGAGCGCCTGCATGAGCGGGAAGTCCTGGTTCGTGACGGCGTTGTAGAGCAGATAGCCGACACCGGGGTAGTTGAAGACCTGCTCGACGAGCAGCGAGCCACCGACCACACCACCGAGCGACAAGCCGAAGCCCGTGAGATTCGGGAGGATCGCGTTGCGGGCCGCGTACTTGACGGCCACGGTGCGGCTGCGCAAACCGTTCGCCTCGGCGAATGTCACGTAGTCGTCGCCGAGGGTATTGATCATGTTGTTGCGCATCCCGAGTATCCAGCCACCGACCGAGGTGATGAGGATGGTCAGGGCGGGTAGCCAGGCGTGCCCGATCACGTCGCTGATGAAGGCGAGGCTGAGGTTGGGGGTCGACTCGAGGCCGTAGGCGCCCGACGTCGGGAACCACTTGAGCTGGTAGCCGAGGAAGAAGACGACCAGCAGGGCGGTCCAGAAGTATGGGAACGCCGAGGTGAACGTACCACCGAGCGTGGGTAGCGTGTCGAGCCACGTACCGCGCTTCCAGGCGGCGAGGACACCGAGCAGGGTTCCGACGACGAACGCGATGATCGTCACGAGACCGACCATGACGAGTGTCCACGGGAGCGCATTCATGACGAGCGTGGAAACGCTCTGCGGGAAGAACGTGTAGGAGACCCCGAAGTCGAGGCGCGACACGTTGCCGAGGTACTGGACGTACTGCGACCAGGCGTCGCCAGTCGGCACGCCGAGCTGAGCCTCGATGGCTGCTCGGGTCGCGGGGTCAACGGGGCCGTTCTGCGCCAGCTTCGCGATGGCTGCGTCAGCCGGTGTGCCGGGCATGAGCCGCGGCAGCAGGAAGTTCAGTGTGATCGCGGCCCACGCGGTCAGGAGCAGCAAGCCAAGCTTGCGCAGGAGATACCACACAGGGTGCTCGCCTTCGTCGGGAGATTGCGGATAGGGCGGAGCTGAGCGAGGTGCGCGGGCTGACGGGCACCTCGCTCAGCCGGAGGGGAAACCTCTCAGCCGTCCGCCTTCGTGATGGTGGTCAGGATGACGAGCGCTGCCGAGGTGTACGGCGTCGGCGTCATGTAGGGGTTGTCGGCGTCGGGCCACCCGGTGAAGCTCTTATCGGAGAAGAGACCCCAGAGGCCTGCGTAGTAAACCGAGATGACCGGAACGTCGTTGTACATGACCTCCTGGAGCTCGCCGGCGAGCTCCTTCTGGCGGGCTTCGTCGACGGTCGTGCGGAACTCGGTGAGCATCGCGTCGACCTCCGGGTTGGAGTACCGCTGGTAGTTCGACGACGCAGAGGTGCCGACCGGCTGAAGGAAGTCGGAGCTCAGCAGGTTGTAGTAGCCCTGGTAGACCGAGCCATTGCCGCCGAAGGACGTCATCGCGACGTCGAAATCGCCGTTCTGGACCGCCTGGAAGTAGGCGGCGGGCTGCGGCTGATTGATCTTCACGTCGATGCCGATTGCGGTGTACTGCTTCTGGATCTCCTGGACTGCGCGCAGCCAGTCGGTCCAGCCGTTCGGCGTGGTGATCGTCATCGTGGCCTGGTTGCCGTCCGCATCGACGAGCTTGCCGTCCTGGATGGTGTAGCCGGCCTCGGCGAAGGCCGCCTCGGCGGCGGCGGTGTCCTGCGTGACCATGCCCTCGTCGGGGATCGCGTCGGTGAGCCACTCGGCCTGCGTCGGCAGCAGGAGACCCTGCTGCCCGGCGGCATCGACGGTGCCCTCCGAGGCGTTGTCAGCGATGCTGTCGCGCTCGAGCGCGAGGGACATGCCCTTGCGGAAGTTCGGGTCGTCGTATGGAGCCTTTGTGAGGTTCGGCGCGATGGCGACCGTGCCACCCGCGGGGAACCAGAACTGGTTGCCCTCATCGGCGGCGACCCAGGTGTTCTCGACGTCCGACATGAAGGCGTAGGCCCAGTCATAACCGTTGTTGACGATGTCCAGTTGCGAGTTCGCGGCGGGGAGCACGAGCTGCTCGGCGGCGACCTTGTCGGCCTGCCAGTAGTCCGGGTTCTTCTCGAGCTTGTACTGGTTCGCGTTGAAGTCACCGAGCGTATACGGCCCGGTGCCGATCGGGCTCTCGTTGGTGAAGGTGGCCGGGTCCGCGACGTCGGCCCAGAGGTGCTCCGCGACGATCGGGACGGCGAGCACGATGATCGGCGCGGAAGAGTCCTCGGCGTGGAGGGTGAAGGTGACCTTCTGGCCCTCGGCATTCACGGACTCGAGACGCGACCAGACACCGGTGCTGTCGAGGGCAGGGAACTCCTTGAGGAGGTTGTATGTGAAGACGACGTCGTCAGCGGTGAACTCTTCGCCGTCGCTCCAGGTGACTCCCTCGCGGATGTCCGAGACGATCGTCTTGGCGTCGGGCTGCGTGTAGTTCGTCTGCAGGAAGTTCGTCGACTTGCCGTCGAGCGCGTTCACGACCATGAGGGGCTCGTTGATGATGGTCGCGGTGGTGCGCTTCTCGATCACAAACGGGTTGAAGTTCTTGACGAACGTCGGCGAACCGTTGTCTGCGGCGAGCATGAGTGAGCTCGATCCTGCCGTTCCGGTCTTGGATCCGGGCTCGGGAGCCGCACAGGCGCTGAGCGACAGGACTGCGACGAGCCCCAGCCCCAGAGCGGAAGTCAGGCGCGTGCGCGTCCGACGGGTGCCATCGATCATGGACGTCTTCTCCTTAGTGTCATCTTCGTCACCTCGGCCGGGCGGTGCGCATCCATGCGAATCACGTCGGCAAGTTGTGTTGTCTAGCTTAATGTATGCGCATACATTCCATTGCGCAACTCCTGATTCGACACCAGGCGGGAGCCGGCGGGATGGACGGTGACGATGACTGCCTGGGTCAGGGGAGGCAACCACAGCTCTCGCGCAGCAGAACCGTGACCGGCAAGGTCCTGGTCTGCGGTGGCATCAGCGGGTCGCCCAGTCTGCGCAGCAGGGTGTCCACCGCCGCGCGCCCCAGCTCACGCATGGGCTGACGCACGGTCGTGATCCGCGGTCGTGACATCTCCGAGGCGTCGATGCCGTCGAAGCCGGTGATGATGACGTCCTCGGGCACCCGCAGCTCTGCGGCAAGCAGGGCGTCGAGGATTCCAAGGGCGGTCTGGTCGTTCGAACACATGAGCGCCCGCGGGACCGGACCCGCCTCGACCAAACGACGGCCGAGCATCCGGCCGTGACCACGGGTGAAGTCACCTCGCAGGAGCGGCTCCGACGGCGCCTCAATCCCCTCGGCCAGCAGCCCCATTCGGAACCCCTCGAAGCGGTCGCGATCGTCCGGGGAGTCGGCCGGGCCTCCGACGAAGGCCACGTCGCGGACTCCGTGCACGTCGACGACGTGCTTGGTCATCGCCTCCATCCCGGCGACGTTGTCGGTGCCGATGTGATCGTAGTCGTCCCCTGCGCGCGGACCGGCGATGACCACAACCGGGATGCGCCGGGCGATGTGCGCGAGCAGCCCCTCGGGCACCGTCTGCGAGAGCGTGACCATGCCATCGACACGACCAGCGAGGTTGTCGAAGATCTCATTGCCCCGTTCCCCCCGCGCCACCGCGATAGTCACAGCCATGCCGTGCCGCCACGCCTCGATCTCCGTGCCAAGCATTACCTCGCTGATGTAGAGGTTCCCGCTCGGTTCGACGTCCTCGGGCGGGTCGAGTCGCGCGATTACCTTGCCATCCGCATACGCGATCGGGGCCGGCCCACCGTCGATCCCGTCGAAGTCGGGAAAGCACAACCCGATCGCACCGGCCCGTCGCGCTGCCAAGCTGCGAGCGCTTCCGCTCGGCACATAGCCCAAATCCAGGACGGCAGCGTCCACGCGGTCCTTGGTCGCCTGCGACACCTTGTGCGGCTTACGGAACACACGTGACACGGTCGCGATCGACACCCCAGCGAGATCCGCGACGTCGTAGACAGTGGGCGCCTTCGGCATCAGATCCTCCGTCTCATCACGGCTCCGATATTACGACACGCCTGCGCGCCCCGACTGCCTGCGTGCTCGTTCGTGGCAGACATGCTCTCAGAACGGGTCATGGATCTTACGGCACGGGATGGCGCATCGGAAGAGGAGTTTGCGCTTTCTCGGCAACGTGTTCCGCCTCAACTTCGGGGCCAATACGGTTGCGCGTCGACAGGCAGATCCTCGGGCGTCCATGGAACAAGGCGGCCGAACCTAGGCCTTACTTTCCTCTCTGACGCGTCCGGCGACGAGCGGCCCCGCTCGGTTTTTCGGTCACACATCATCATCGACTGAGGCCGCTACATGTGCGTTCCTGCGCCGAGCCTGTCGACTTGCTGCGGACCTTCAGCGCCTTGCTGGGTTGGACCACGGCTTCATGTACTCCCGTGACCTCGAGGATCCGGGCGGGAACATCCTCGAGCTCGGCCACATGGATCCGGTCGCTGCGGAGAAAGGCCAGACGTCTATCTGGCCGAGCAGGGCACGCAATCCTGACGCCCGCCTTCGGTTCGGCGCATACGGCACGCGATACCCTTTCAGGGTGAGCACTACACCGAAACTTTCCACGAAGATTTCCGCCATCGCCGAGTCGGCCACACTGAAAGTGGATGCCAAAGCAAAAGCGCTGCAGGCACAG
>NZ_JAODMP010000028.1 GCF_025464835.1 Mycetocola sp.
GACACCCCGGCCATGCATTTGCGTCTAATAGACAAAGAACGATTGACTGCCTCGGTGCTCTCCGATGAGGTGTCTCTCCAAGAAATCACGGACGCTACGCAGAAGGTTGGCACGAGTGCGTCCGCAGCGATCACGAGACTCGAGAATGCCGCCGAAAGATCGTACTAAGAACTAGCGCCGTTGTCGAGTCGGGTCGGCCCGCCGAACGGATGGTCGTAGGTATGGTCGTCGTCGCAGAACACGGCCGCCCGGCTGTAAGCCGGGAATCGATGGTCGCGGTAGCTGCGGAGCTCTCTCATCCTCGTGGCCGGTGTGTACTTCTTTGTGCCCCCTGACACGGCCGCGCCCGTTTCGGGATCGCATACCCGCGTGAAACATGTCGCCTGGCTGACCGACCGGCGAGCGGTCTCCATGTCGATCGGTTCATACACATCCGCGTCGAGCTGACTTCGAAGTTCGAGTTCCTTGTGGGAAGCTTCCATTCGATCGCCTGGTCCGGAGCAATCCGGACCGATGACTACCAGTGATGTGCGACGTCGACCACGAGGCGGCTTCCGGTGTCAGGCCCGTCTAGAACAAAGGCGCGGAACGGCAGGCGGGCACGGACCCCAAGCCCGAACCTGGTCTGGCCTTCGAAGCTGCCGGCGAACGCCACCTGACGGAACGTCGAGTACCCCGTCACGTCGGCAAGTTCCCGCTTGTCGCCTGGAACGTATGGAGCCGGCATGCCCGGTCCGCCGTTCGGTGCGGTCGCGAGCACCTGCAGGTCGGCTGCTCCGCGCAGCGGAATGATGGCTCCGGTCGGGTCCTCATAGAGGGGACTCACGTATCGGACGTCATATCCCGCCACATCGCCATGGACATCGATGACGAGCCGGTCAAAGCACGGATGCTGTCCGCTCCGTACCTTCGCGATCGATGCATTTTCGGATCCGACGAGATGGCTCTCGGGAAGCGAGCCCCAGGTGATGCCGCAGTATGGAGCGGCGGCTGCTGCAGGGCCGGTCGACACAAGAAAGACTGCGCCGAAGAGCATGCTGATCAAGAGTGCGAAGGAACGCTTCATTGCGGTCCACTTCTCCTTGCGTTCGGACCTCTCAGCGCAGATGATACGCCGGAGGATTCAGCTTGGGGAGAGCCGCAACATTACGGTTCGGGTGTCAGTATCGGCTAGTCAGATGCCGTTATCGAACCGTCACGTCATATGCCAGGTGCACGGTTGCTTCCTTGCAGGCATTCTGGGTGACGGGCTTGTTGCTGAAGCCGATCGCTGCGCCTGCGAAGGTCGTCGTCTGGCCGCTTGTGAGCGTGCGGTCGACCGTCATGTCTGGCGTCGGGAGGATGTAGTCGGTGGCGTCGCAGCTACCTTCGACGGCACGTGCCGCTTTCGATACGGAAACGATGCGGACACCGACGGACTCGATGTGGAGAGCCACCGCGCCTGTGTTTGTCACGATGCCCTCGATGGGTGCAGGCGCGACGCCCGGCGCCATGCCCACCACGGTGGATGTCTGTTCAACGCTGACCGACATTCCGGTTGCCGGGTCAGCGGCGCACTGTGATGACGCGGCCTGCGCTGGTGGTGCAGCGACGGTCCCGGCTCCGAAGAAGGCGAGGGCGACGAGTACTCCGGCGGCGACGATCCCCGCCTTGCGGCGACGGCGGCCGAGCAGGAGGAATACCAGGCCGAGTGCGACGAGCGCGGCGGCGCCGAGGATGAGCATCGGGGAAATCGATCCGCCCGTGGTGGCGAGGACGGTGCAGGGCGCCAGGGCAGCATCGGCTGTTGAGATCATCAGGAGGCCGCGCTTTCGGAGGAGGGTTCCGTGGAGAGAAGGGGTTCGGCGGCTATCGGCTCAGCGGGTGCGGCCGGTTCCGCCGGGGCCGGCGTGGGTGCTGCTTCTTCCGTTGTGGCGGGCGGCGCCGGTACGGGCGACGGCGCCGGTTCAGGTGCTGGTGCTGGTGCTGGTTCAGGTGCTGGGTCAGCTGCGGGTTCAGAGACCGGAGCGGGTGTTGGAGCTGGTGTCACCGGCTCCGTCGATGTGGGTGCCGGTGCAGACGTCACAGTGAAGGTTTGGGTGGTCGTCGACTCGAGGTTCCAGGAGTTCTGTGCGCTGACACTGACCTTCTGCCTCGCAATCATGGTTCCGCTGGTGGCAGTGATCTCCGGCGCGCCTGCTCTGGAGTCGCCGTAGTAGAAAGAGACGGATGTCGTGCCGGTGAGTATCGTCAGCGTGGTTGTCCTGGCACCACCGTAAGCAGCTGAGAAGACCGGGTCATTCTTCGAATCTGAGGAAAGAGTGACTGCAACGGTGCTCGTTGCAGACGCCGGGTTGCCGAATCTGTCCTGGAGCTGCAGAGTGATAGGTCCGATCAGTGCGCGGCCGCGGTTTGATGCCGGGCCACTGGCCATCGGCGAGCTGAACGCAAGCTTGACACCGGCCGTGGCTTCCACCGTAGCCGTTTGAGAGGCGGACAAGAGCCCGGCCTGCACGGTGAGGGTTGGCGTTCCCGCCTTCGTGTCGCCGTAATAGAATGTCGCGGTGGACGAGCCGGCGGGGATCGTCATCGAGGTGATGGCGCCTCCTCCCAGGGATGAAGCGAAGATCTTCGACCCTGCGGAGCTGGAGGTGAGAGTCACGACGGTCCCGCCCGAGGGCGCCGCCATCGCCGTGCCGGAGTCGTTCTGTAGTTGCACGGTGTTCGGGCCCAGGTTGGCGGAATCGGACGCTGACCCCGAGACGGCCGGGGTCCGGAAGGCAAGCCTGGTCGCGGTTGCCGTCGTCACCGTGACCGTGACCGGTGCACTCGCGGTGCTGCGGGCCGTCCACGACCGGAACGCCGCCGTCACCGTGTAGGTGTGGACGCCGTCGGGCACGCTCGTGTCGGTGCAGGTCGTCGTCGTCAGTAGCGTCGTCGTGGTCGATCCACAGGCGACCGTGACGTTGCCGTCGGTGGTTCTTGTCACGACGTATCCCGAAGGCCTGATGCTCCCGGCGGAGGCGGTCCAGGTGACGGCCACGTCTCGAGTGCCAGCGGCAGGGACGTCGGCCGTGACATTCGTCGGAGCGAGGAGGGTTCCGGTATGGGCGCTGGTGCTGGAGGCGCCGGTCGACTTCCAGTAGGCGGATGCCGGCGGGACGTTTGCGAAGAGCGTCGTGAGGAGAACCACGATCAGGGTGGTTGCTACGGTTCCGGCTCTCAGTGCGCGGTCAGGCAGGGAGACGCTGAGGGTGCCATGCGACGAGGTGCTGCTGAGTGCGGAAGACATGAGACCTTCTTGAATTCAGAAATGGATCAGGGGAAGAGCGCCCCGGTGAGCACGTCAGCCGCGGCGTGGCGGCTCACCGGGAGCATCAGCGGGAAAAGGCGATCAGCTGGCGGTGATGACCAGCGGCACGGAAACGTTCTTGCAGGCGTCCTGGTTCTCGTCGAGGTTGTTCATCGCGACCGTGAAGGAACCCGAGACGCTGGCTCCGGCGGCAATTTCGGCAAGGGCGATAGTGGGCGCGCTAACCGCGTAGTCATTGGCGTCACAAGTGGCACCGCCCGTGGTGCTGACAACGCCCTTCCACGTCGGGTCAACAGACACAACGACCGAAGAGAGCTTCTGCAGGCCCGTGCCGGGGTTTTTCACCGTGAAGTTGTGTATCTGAGCGACGCCACCTGGAGTGAGAGCAGCGTCGGTCGTACCTGCGCTGACGATTTCGAAAGACTTGGAATGGCTGGTCGAAGTAGAGCCGGTGCCAGCACCAGCCGCGGTCCAGTAGGCGAAGGCCGCGCTTCCGCCGCCGGCCACGAGGAGGGCTGCGGTCGTGATGGCGATGAGCTTGTTGCGGTTCTTGATCCTGGCCATGAGAAATTCCTTCGGGGTAATGCGCTGA
>NZ_JAODMP010000029.1 GCF_025464835.1 Mycetocola sp.
AGCATGAGCGATTGGCGCAGCGGTAGCGCGCTTCCCTGACACGGAAGAGGTCGCTGGTTCGATCCCAGTATCGCTCACAAGAAAAAACCCCCGGATTTCCGGGGGTTTTTTTGTTGTTCTCTGGCTCGGTGCCACATACCCGCAACCTCACCGGTCCCAGTAGACGCAGAAACAATCTCGCTGAACGCCCGGAACCTCAAGCGGGCTTCGCTGCAAGAAGTGTGGCGATCGAGCTGTTGCCGGCTCGGTCGGTCGAATAGAGCCGCACAGCCGGCCTGACGATGGCCTTCTCGGCCACGGGAACGCGCAGGGACGCCAGCGAGTGCTGCGACGTGAAGCTAGTCGGCCAGAAGGGCGCTGGGACGGCTCATAAGAACCCTCGCCCTGGCCGGTGGTGCAGAGGGGCAGCGAAGACGCTCTAGGGGACGGCCGGATCATCCGTTCGGACGAGAACACCCAGCATGCGGGATGTATGCGCCCGGAACGGATGACGACGCGAGGGTCACGGCTTCAGCACGACCTTGATGCAGCCGTTCTCCTTCTTTTGGAACATTTCGTACATTTGGGGCGCCTTCTCGAGAGGAACGCGGTGGGTGACGAGGTCCTCGACGCCGAGCGGGTCGGCCGGATCCTCGACGAGCGGCAGCAGTTCGCTCCGCCAACGCTGCACATTGCATTGCCCCATCCGGATGCTGACCTGCTTGTCGAACAGCGTCTTCATCGGCAGTGGATCGGCTTCGCCGACGTAGACGCCGCTCAGCGAGACGGTGCCGCCCCTGCGAACCGAGTCGAAGGAGTTGTACAACGCCGCCAGACGGTCGATGCCCGCCGTTTCCATGAGCTTCTTCGCGACACCGTCCGGCAGAAGCCCGACGGCACCCTGCGCAAACGCGGCGCCCGGGCTGCCGTGCGCTTCAAGACCGACCGCCTCGACGACCGAATCGGCTCCTCGCCCATCCGTGGCATCACGCAGCCGCTCGACAACGTCGTCGGTCAGGTCGAACGTCTCGATACCGTATCGTTCGGCCATCTCCCGTCGCTCCGGTACCGGTTCGACGGCGAGCACGCGGTGACCCAGATGCTTGCCGATCCGGCCGACGAACTGGCCGACCGGCCCGAGGCCCATCACCGTGAGGATGCCATCGGAAGGCAGATCGGCGTAGACCACCCCCTGCCACGCGGTCGGCAGGATGTCGCTGAGGAAGAGGTATCGGTCGTCCGGCAGGTCGTGACCGACCTTCGTGGCGTTGAAGTCGGCCAGCGGAACACGCAGCCGCTCAGCTTGCCCGCCCGGAACCGACCCGTACAGCTCCGTATAGCCGTAGAGCGCCGCGCCCGTCCCGGCGTCGGTGTTCTGAGTAGTCTCGCATTGGGTGTGGAGCCCACGCTGGCACATGTAACAGTCGCCGCAGGCAATGACGAAGGGGATCACTACCCGGTCGCCGGGGGAGAGCCGGGTGACCGCGGAGCCGACCTCTTCCACGACGCCCATCGTCTCGTGGCCGAGTATGTCGCCTTTGGTGAGGAACGGGCCGAAGAGCTCGTACAGGTGGAGGTCGGAACCGCAGATGGCGGTCGAGGTGACGCGGATGACGACATCCGTGGGTTTCTCGATCGTCGGGTCGGGGACTGTTTCGACGGAGAGGGAGCGTTTGCCTTGCCAGGTGAGTGCCTTCATGCCCCTTTACTACGCTCCCCGGGACCTTGAGTCGATACCTTGACCGTGCCCCGCGTGCCCATTACCGTGAGCCGACACGCCCACAGAGAGCGTCGGATGGGAGTGTCGGCGCCCTTCGCCATTCGAACGTGCCGCGCAACCCTACCCGTGCAGACGGCTGCACTAACTAGTCTGGGCAAATGAGCGCAGAGATCGAAGAACGACCCGAAGGCGAACGACCCTCCATCCGCAGACTCTGGACTGACCGGATCGGGCATCTCGGCACCCGCAGCATACAGATCCTCCTGATCATCACGCTGGCCTCCGTGGTCGTCTACGGGATGATCCAGTTGAAGCTCGTGGTCATCCCTGTGCTCATTGCCCTCATCGTCGCCGCAGCCGCAGCGCCGGTCATCCGGTGGCTCCGACGTTTCATGCCGAACCTGGTCGCGGCGTGGGTCGCCCTCCTCGCCGGAATCGCCTTCTTCGGCGGCGTCGTCACCCTCATCGTCTTCGCCGTCCGGGACCAGGGGGACGAACTCGCGACCAGGGCTGTCGAGGGTGTCGACCAGCTGATCGTCTGGCTGCAGGAGGGCCCCCTCCCGATCGACGACAAGCAGATCCAGGATGCCAGCGACGCGGTCATCGACTTTCTCACCAGCAGCCAGTTCGGCTCGGGAGCGCTCGCCGGAGTGTCTGCGGCAGCGAACATCCTCACCGGGCTGGTGCTCGCCGTCGTCATCCTGTTCTTCTTCCTGAAGGACGGCGACGCGATGTGGAACTTCTTCCTCAAGCCGTTCAGTGGGGAGCGGCTCGAACGGGGACGGAGGATCGGCAGGACCGCGGTGCGCGTGCTCGGCGGTTACGTCCGCGGCACAGCCCTCATCGCCTTCGTTGACGCCTTCTTCATCGGGCTCGGACTGTTCATCCTGCAGGTGCCGCTCGCGCTCCCGCTCTCGGTTATCGTCTTCCTCAGCAGTTTCATCCCGATCGTCGGAGCAACGCTCGCCAGTGTGCTGGCGGCCCTCGTCGCTCTCGTCGGTACCGAGAACGGGCCTGTCGTTGCCCTGATCGTTATCGCGATCGCGGTCGGAGTGAACCAGCTCGAGGGAAACTTCCTGCAGCCGATCGTCATGGGGCAATCGCTCAAGCTCCACCCGCTCGTCATCCTCGTGGCGCTCACCGCCGGCACGATCGTCGGCGGCATCACCGGCGCGGTACTCGCCGTCCCCATCGCGGCGGTCACCTGGGCAATCGTCAAGGTGTGGAACGGCCCGGAGTTGCCTGCTCACCCCCTGCGGACCAGGAGGGTGAGTCGCGCGGCAATCCCCGCTACGAAGGCCGAGGCTACCGCGACGGAGAGGTCGGCGCCGTAGCCTCAATCTCTGCGGCGAACTCGACCAGGATCTGCGCCACTTCGTGAGCCTTCTTATGCTGCACGACGTGTGCGGCACCGGGCACCTCGACCAGGCGGCCGTCGAGGGCGGTCCTGGTGAGGCGGGCCGACCAGCCCCGCGGGGCAATCGGGTCACGTTCACCGCGCAGCACAAGCACAGGAACGGATACAAGCGGCAGCCTCTCCTCAGTTCGGTAGCCGAGCATCACCGGCAGCTCGGTGAGATACCAGCGGATGCCGCTGCGCAGGTAGTCGGTCGCCACAATCCAGTTGGCCAGCGGCGTCTCGCGGAGCATGTCACGACCGAGACGCATTCCCTGCTGCCACGGCAGAGGCGCCCGCTCGTCGACAACGGGACCCGCAAGAACGATCGCCCTGATCAGGGTCGGATGCACGGCGGCGGTCTCGACAACGAACTGGGTCCCCATCGAATGCCCGACGAGGACTGCGTCCCCTAGCCCCTCTGAACGCACGAACTCGGCTAGGAGTCCGGCTCCGGCTTCAATGGTCAGCTGGCGATCCGGGCGAGGGGCCGAGCCGAAGCCGGGGAGGTCGACGGCGATGACGGAGCCATGGTGGCTGAGTTCGTCGGCCAGTCGCTCGAAGTACCGCGATGACATCCCGATGCCGTGAACCAGGACGAACGTTCCGTTGCCTGCCGCCGGCGCGGCATCCCAGCGCCGGACGATCATGGTCAGGTCGCCGAAAACGAATGAACTCCGGTCCTCCGCCTTCACCGGAGCGGTCATCCGGATGCCTGCTTCACGGATGCGGGAGAAATTCGCAGAGAGGGGCACGTCGCAGTTCCTTCTGATCGTCGGATGCTCCACTCTAGAGCGCCAGCCTGCGCCCCGACGGTACCTGCACGAGTGCCATGCCCGACGACGCTAAAGTTGGAGGGTCTTACTACAAGAGGAGCAAACCAGGTGTCTGACGGATTCGAAAGATTTACCGACCGTTCCGTTGTCGCGATGCGCGTCAACGGCGAGTTGAAGGATCTCGCGACCACGCTCACCGACACCGACGAGGTCGAGGCGGTCACGATCGACTCCGCCGACGGGCTCAGCATCCTGCGACACTCAGCAGCGCATGTGCTCGCGCAGGCGGTGCAGCGGGTCAACCCGGACGCACGACTCGGCATCGGCCCGCCCATCACCGACGGCTTCTACTACGACTTCCAGGTGGCTGAGTCATTCACGCCCGAGGACCTCAAGGCGCTCTCCAAGGAGATGGACCGGATCATCCGGCAGGGGCAGCGGTTCGTCCGCCGCGTGGTCTCCGAGGACGAAGCACGCGACGAGCTCGCCAACGAACCGTTCAAGCTGGAGCTGATCGGCTTGAAGGGCGGATCCGCAGACGGCGGCGACAACGAGAACGTCGAGGTCGGGGGAGCTGTGCTCACCATCTACGACAACGTCAACCCGAAGACGGGCGAGACCGAGTGGAAGGACCTCTGCCGCGGCCCGCACCTGCCGAACACCAGGATGATCGGCAACGGTTACGCGTTGACGCGTGTCGCGGCGGCATACTGGCGGGGGTCGGAGAAGAACCCTCAGCTCCAGCGGATCTACGGCACGGCATGGCCGACCAAGGATGAGCTGCGCGCTTACCAGTCGCGCCTCGAGGAGGCAGCGAAACGGGACCACCGCAAGCTCGGTGCAGAGCTCGACCTGTTCAGCTTCCCCGACGAGATCGGCTCGGGCCTCGCCGTGTTCCACCCCAAGGGTGGCATCATCCGTTCCGAGATCGAGAACTACCTGCGCGAACAGTTGATCGAGAACGACTACGAACTCGTCAACACGCCTCACATCACCAAGAGCAACCTCTTCGAGACGAGCCAGCACCTCAACTGGTACCGCGACGGCATGTTTCCGCCGATGCACATCGACGAGGAGAGGGATGCCGACGGCAACGTCACGAAATCGGGCCAGGACTACTTCCTCAAGCCCATGAACTGCCCGATGCACAACCTCATCTTCCGTGCACGCGGGCGAAGCTACCGCGAACTTCCGCTGCGGCTGGCCGAATTCGGCACCGTCTACCGCTACGAGAAGAGCGGAACGCTCTCCGGGCTGACGCGCGTCCGCGGCCTCACCCAGGACGACGCACACATTTACGTCACGCAGGACCAGATCAAGGACGAGGTCGGCCGCCAGCTGCAGTTCGTGCTTGAGACGCTCCGCGGCTACGGGCTCGACGACTTTTACCTGGAGCTCTCAACCAAGGACCCCGTGAAATTCGTCGGTGATGATGAGGTCTGGGAGAGCGCCACACAGACCCTTCGTGAAGTTGCCATCGACTCAGGCCTCGAGCTTGTCAACGATCCAGGCGGAGCAGCGTTCTACGGCCCGAAGATTTCGGTGCAGGCGCGCGATGCCATCGGCCGCACGTGGCAGCTGTCGACGGTGCAGCTCGACTTCAACCAGCCGGAGCTCTTCGAACTCGAGTACACAGCGGCAGACGGAACCCGCCAGCGCCCGGCGATGATCCACCGCGCGCTTCTTGGATCGGTCGAGCGTTTCTTCGCGATCCTGCTCGAACACTACGCCGGCGCGTTCCCGGTCTGGCTGTCGCCGATCCAGGCGATCGGTATCCCGGTCGCAGAGGAGTACGCCCCGTACCTCGACAACATCGCCGCCAGGCTGAAGAAGCACGGAGTCCGGGTCCAGGTCGACCACAGCGATGATCGGATGCCCAAGAAGATCCGCACCCACACCAAAGCGAAGATCCCCTTCCAGCTCATCGCCGGTGAGGACGATCGCGCCAACGGTGCGGTCAGCTTCCGGTTCCGCGACGGAACCCAGCTCAACGGCATCCCCGTCGACGAAGCGATCGAGCGGATCGTGTCGTCCATCACAACCCATGCGCAGGTGTCAACCGCATGGCTCGACTAGGACTCGACGACCACCAGGAACCGAACGAGCAGGCGGCACCCGTCGCGGACTCGGTCGAGGCGGCAGCGCACCTCGCCGGGGTTCCCGACGAGTTCCAGCGGTTGTGGACGCCGCACCGGCTGGTCTACATCCAGCACGGTCAGCAACCGGACAAGGACGAGTGCCCGTTCTGTCATGCCCCGCAAATGGACGACGAGGATAGCCTCATCGTCGCGCGCGGCAAGCACGCGTACGTACTGCTCAACCTGTTCCCGTACAACAGCGGCCACCTCCTCGTCTGCCCGTACCGCCACATCCCGACTTACGATCAGGCAACACCGGAAGAAGTGGCCGAGATCGGCGCTCTCACCCAGACCGCGATGACGGTCGTGCGGAAGGTGTCGAAGAACGACGGCTTCAACATCGGGATGAACCAGGGAATCGTCGCGGGAGCCGGCATCGCTGCGCATCTACACCAGCACATCGTGCCCCGGTGGGCACAGGACGCCAACTTCCTGCCGATCATCGCGAAAACGAAGGCGCTGCCGCAATTGCTCGGCGACGTGCGCGCCGCCATCGCCGACGCCTGGCCGACCTCCTGAACCTGTGCCGTCACACGACGGCACGCACCTCTCCAACGATCTAGGATGAAAACACTATGACGAACAGCACCAACACCGGCGAACAGGGTTCCAACCGCGTCAAGCGCGGTCTCGCAGAAATGCTGAAAGGCGGCGTCATCATGGACGTCGTCACAGCCGAGCAAGCGCGTATCGCCGAGGACGCCGGCGCTGTCGCCGTCATGGCCCTCGAGCGCGTCCCCGCCGACATCCGTTCCCAGGGTGGCGTCGCCCGCATGAGCGACCCGGACCTGATCGAGTCGATCATCGCCGAGGTCGCCATTCCGGTGATGGCCAAGGCGCGCATCGGCCACTTCGTCGAAGCGCAGGTCCTGCAGGCACTGAACGTCGACTACATCGACGAGTCCGAGGTGTTGAGCCCGGCCGACTACGTCAACCACATCGATAAGTGGAGCTTCAACGTTCCGTTCGTCTGCGGTGCGACCAACCTGGGTGAGGCACTCCGCCGCATCAACGAAGGCGCAGCGATGATTCGCTCGAAGGGCGAAGCCGGAACCGGCGACGTCTCCGAAGCGACGAAGCACATCCGCAAGATCAAGAGCGAGATCGCCCAGCTGAGCTCGATGTCGAAAGACGAGCTGTACGTCGCCGCGAAGGAACTGCAGGCGCCGTATGACCTGGTTGTGGAGATCGCCGAAACCGGCAAGCTTCCCGTCGTTCTCTTCACCGCCGGTGGTGTCGCCACTCCTGCCGACGCCGCGATGATGATGCAGCTCGGCGCCGACGGCGTCTTCGTCGGCTCCGGCATCTTCAAATCGGGCAACCCCGAAAAGCGCGCAGCAGCCGTCGTCAAGGCGACCACCTTCTACGATGACCCCAGCGTGATCGCGGAGGTGTCGCGGGGACTCGGCGAAGCCATGGTTGGCATCAACGTCTCCGACCTCGCCGCACCGCACCGCCTCGCCGAACGTGGCTGGTAGCAGCAAGCCTCACGTCGGGGTGCTCGCACTCCAGGGCGATTTCCGTGAGCACGCTCTCGTCCTGCGCGAGCTTGGCGCGGATGTCATCCACGTCCGTCGGCCGGAGGAACTAGCCGCCGTCGACGGGCTCGTGCTTCCAGGCGGCGAGTCGAGCGTCCAGGACAAGCTGTCCAGGACGTTCGGCCTCGCCGAACCCCTGAAACAGGCGATCGCCTCCGGCCTTCCGGTCTACGGCACGTGCGCAGGACTCATCCTGCTCGCCGATCGCATCCTCGACGGCATCACCGGGCAGCAGACCCTCGGTGGGCTGGATGTCTCGGTGCGCAGGAATGCGTTCGGATCACAGCTGGACTCCTTCGAGACGGACCTCGACGTGCCGGCGCTGGGGGATGAGCCGGTCCACGCCGTGTTCATCCGTGCGCCCGTGGTCGAGAAGGTCGGACCGCAGGCAACCCGGCTCGCTTCCCTCGACGACGGCCAGGTCGTCGCCGTGGAGCAGGGCAACCTGCTTGGCACGGCGTTTCATCCAGAGGTGACCGGCGACATCCGGTTCCACGCCTATTTCCTCGATAAGGTTCGGGCACACGCACACTGAACCCGGGAAACACGTACCGGGTGATTTAGACTGGGGCGGTTAGACATCCAGTAAGGGAGCACATTGTCCGGACACTCCAAGTGGGCGACGACGAAGCACAAGAAGGCGATCACTGACTCGCGCCGTGCCAAAGCGTTCGCAAAGCTCATCAAGAACATCGAGGTCGCCGCGAAGATGGGCGGCGCGGACCTGTCAGGCAACCCGACCCTCGTCGACGCCATCCAGAAGGCGAAGAAGACCTCCGTGCCGAACGACAACATCGACCGCGCCGTCAAGCGTGGAGCGGGTCTGTCGGGTGAAGCGGTCAACTACAGCACGATCATGTACGAGGGCTACGCCCAACACGGTGTCGCGCTCCTCATCGAGTGTCTGACCGACAACAAGAACCGCGCAGCCGCAGACGTGCGCACGATCATGAGCCGCAACGGCGGAACCATGGGTGACCCAGGAAGCGTCGCATACAACTTCGCTCGCAAGGGCATCATCGTCGTTCCCGCGGCAGGCACGACGGAGGACGACGTCCTCACCGCCGTCCTGGACGCCGGCGCCGAAGAAGTGGTCAACGAAGGGGAGACCTTCGAGGTGATCACCGAGCCGTCCGACCTCGTCGCCACGCGTACAGCGCTGCAGGATGCGGGGATCGACTACGACTCGGCCGACGCGGCCTTCGTGCCGAACCTCAAGGTCGAAGTGGATGCCGAGACCGCACGCAAGATCTTCAAGCTCATCGATGCGCTCGAAGACTCCGACGACGTGCAGAACATCTACAGCAACTACGACCTGTCACCAGAGGTCCAGGCCGAGCTCCAGACCCAGGACGACTAGGCGGTGACCCTCCGGGTGCTCGGTGTCGACCCCGGCCTCACTCGCTGTGGGATCGGGATCGTCGACGTCGAACCCAACCGGAAGGCACGGCTCGTTTCCTACTCGGTGGTCCGGAGCGACATCGACGCACCGATCGACCAGCGGCTCCTTGTCGTCGGGCGTGGCATCGACGAGGCGCTCGACGAATTCCTGCCGAACGCCGTCGCCGTCGAGCGGGTTTTCGCTCAACACAACCTCCGCACAGTGATGGGAACTGCCCAGGTGTCGGGCCTCGCGCTGCACGCCGCGGCGAAGCGCGACCTCCGGGTGGGGCTTCACACACCTTCCGAGGTGAAGGCAGCGATCACCGGATACGGGTCAGCCGACAAGAAGCAGGTCGCGACGATGGTCGCCAGGGTACTCGGCCTCGCAGAACCGCCCCAGCCCGCCGACGCTGCAGACGCACTGGCCATCGCCCTCTGTCACGCCTGGCGCGGGGGAGTCGTGCCGGCTGGAGGAGCGTCCACGACGCTCACCCCGGCGCAACAGGCCTGGGCGAAAGCCGAGAAAGCGGCCCGCGGCGGCAGGTAGTTGTGCGGACGTCGGCGCGGCATGCGTTAGCTGTGAAGTAGGCGGGCGGTCGTTGTGAGGACGCGCGGCAACAGGCCGTCGTGACGACGCACGGCAACAGGGTGTCGTGACGACGCACGGCAACAGGCCGTCGAGACGACGCACGGCAACAGGTCGCTGTGACGACGGGCGGCAACAGGTCGTTGTGAGGCGGCGGATGGTAGTTGTCAGGACGGCGGGTGGCGACATCGTGTACCGGCGCCCATGGGCGCCGGACCACACCCTCGGCACACGATGCCGTCGCCCGCCGCTCTGCGCCCGCACGCACCCCTGAGCCCGGCGTCCGACGGATGAACCAACGCCTGGCCCCGGCGGCGCGTTCATCCGCCCCGGATGTCGAAAAACGCGGCGCGATCCCGGCGTCTCCGACGGATGAACCAACGCCACGGTCCGCGGGATGCTTCATCCGCCCCGAATGCCGGAGAATCCGGCGCGATCCCGTCGTATGCGCCGGATGAACAAACGGCACAGTCCCGGGCGCCGTTGAGCGTTGGGGACGAGTGGCGCTCGTTGCATTGCCACAAACGGCCGTACCGCTCCCTGCGTCGCCACAAACGGCGTGAAACCGCCTCGCAAATACGACCATTGTTGGCAACGCAACTCAACCACATCGACCGCGGCCGCGGCCGCGACCGCGACATCGACGGGGCACAGCGGTATTCGCCACTCGCCGTCCCCCTGCCCCACGGGCGCCGCCGGAAGTAGGCCAAGGGCAGCGTGGCGATCCCTGCTCTGTCGGATGCCCGACGTAGGCTGGCACAGTGATCTCAAGCGTACGTGGAACAGTGCTTTCAGCCGTCGGCGGGAACGTCGTCCTCGAGGTCGGGGGAATCGGCTACGCCGTCCAGGTGACCCCCGAGCACGCTCTCGCCCTCCGCGTCGGCGACCAGGCATTTGTCCACACCTCCTTCATCGTCCGAGAGGACTCGCTGAGCCTGTTCGGCTTCGAGACCCGCGAACAACTGGCCGTGTTCGAACTGCTCACCGGGGTTACCGGGGTCGGCCCGAAATCGGCTCTCGGCGTGCTCTCCGTGCTCGGCCCCGGGCAGATCGCAACCGCGGTCGCCGCAGAAGACGACGGAGCCTTCCGCAAGGTGTCGGGTATCGGTCCCAAGACAGCGAAACTCATCGTCGTCTCCCTCGCAGGCAAGCTCATCGCCCACGTCGAACCAGCCGCGCGAACCGCGGTCACCCCAACCGGCGACCAGGTTGTCGTCGCTCTCGTCGGGCTCGGCTGGACCGAGAAGATCGCCGCGGACGCTGTCGCCACCGTGATCTCCTCGACCCCGGATGCCGCCGCGTTCCCCGTGCAGACGCTCCTGCGCCTCGCCCTCGCCCAGCTGGGCCCGGCCCAGCACAGCACAGCATCCTCGGCCCGCGCATGAGCGACCTCGACCTTGACCTCACCGATCCGGCACCGCAGTCGGACGCCGAGCTGGTGTTCGAGGGCGCCCTGCGCCCTCAGAGTCTCGGTGAATTCGTCGGTCAGACCAAGGTTCGCGGTCAGCTCGAACTTCTGCTGCGGGCGGCGGCTCTTCAGGGCCGCACAGCCGACCACATCCTGCTGGCCGGCCCCCCGGGCCTCGGCAAGACGACCCTCGCCATGATCGTCGCGCATGAGAGCCAGAAACCGCTGCGGATGTCGAGCGGCCCGGCGATCCAGCACGCCGGCGACCTCGCGGCTGTGCTCTCCAGCCTCGTCCCCGGCGAGGTCCTCTTCATCGATGAAATCCACCGGATGGCGCGATCCGCCGAGGAGATGCTCTACCTGGCGATGGAGGACTTCCGGATCGACATCATGGTCGGCAAGGGCCAGGGAGCCACCTCAGTGCCACTCGATCTGGCACCATTCACTCTCGTCGGCGCGACCACGCGCTCGGGGCTGCTTCCGAACCCGCTCCGTGACCGCTTCGGCTTCACCGCCCACCTCGAGTTCTACGACGCCCCCGAACTGGAGCAGGTGCTGCAACGCGCGGCGCGGATGCTCAACTTCCCGATCGACGACAACGCCCTCGCTGAGATCGCCGGCCGATGCCGCGGCACTCCACGCATCGCGAACCGGCTGCTGCGCCGGGTACGCGACTATGTCCTCGTCCACGGCGCAGACGCCGACAAGGCCTCCGTCCGTGCAGCACTTCACCTGTACGACGTCGATGAGCTTGGGCTTGACCGCCTCGACCGCGCGGTGATGGAAATCATGCTGACCAGGTTCGGGGGAGGCCCCGTTGGGCTCAACACCCTCGCCGTCTCCGTCGGTGAGGAAGCGGAAACCGTGGAGAGCGTCGTCGAACCGTTCCTCGTCCGGATCGGGCTCATCACCCGCACCCCCCGCGGCCGGATGGCGACACCGGAGGCGTTCGCCCACTTCGGGGTTGCCCGCGCTCAGGGTTCTCTACTGCCCGATGTTCTATAATCCTTAATTGGCCTATCGGCCCATCCCCTAACCTTGCGGTGTTCTCATCGCGGAAGGCATCACAGAACCCATGATTCTTGACCCGCTCAGCATCGGCATGCTTGCCATTCTCGCCGTCCTCATCTTCTTCATGTTCCGGAACGGACAGAAGCGCAAGAAGGACCTCGAAGAGAAGCAGACGAAGATCGTCCCAGGCGCAGAAGTGATGACCAACTTCGGTGTCTTCGGCACCATTCTCAGCGTCAACGACGAAAAGGTCCAGGTCGAGACCAGCCCGGGCAACGTGCTCACCGTCCACAAGCAGACCATCGTCCGTTTCCTCGATGAGGAGCGGACCACCGAGCCTGCCGACGACGTCACCGAGGTCGCCCCGGAGCAGGTAAACGAAGACCATGCAGCCTACCCGGCAGCGCCTGAGTTCGGCGAGATCGCTGAGCCCACGGACACCAAGCCGGCTTCCGATTCACGTGAGAAGAACACCGACCAGTAGTCTGCTCGAGGGGCGAGGCGCGCTGTCGGCGCCCGCCCCGGAATCTGCAATACCTCGAAGCGTCCGTCCCGCCTTCCGGCTGCGATGGGCGGTCACAGAAAGCTGAGTACGCCGTTGGCACAGACGAAGTTGTCGCCTACCCGCATGGCCGGGCGCTCCCTGACCTGGCTGGGTGTCACCACCCTTGCACTCCTCGCCATCCTGATCGGCGGCATCCTCCTGAGCAACGCGAGCTGGGCACCCAAGCTCGCGCTCGACCTCGAGGGCGGCACGCAGATCATCCTCAAGCCGAACATCGAGGACGGCAGCCAGGCGACGCAGGAGCAGCTCAACCAGGCTGTGTCCATCATCCGCCAGCGCGTGGATGCGTCGGGAGTGTCAGAGGCCGAGGTCAACACTGAGGGCAACAACGTCGTCGTCTCCATCCCCGGTGAAGCCGATGAGGAGACCCGCAAGCGCATCGAGGCATCCGCGAAGCTCGAATTCCGCCCGGTGCTTGTCGCCGGTCAGCCCTCCAACACGTTTGTGGGGGAGGACGGCGAGGAGACGCCGTACCCGACGCCGGACCCCGCGCTGCCGAGCACCCCGACCGCAAAGCCCACCGACGCCAGCGATCTCAGCCAGGTGACCCCAGCGCTGCAGGCCGCGTTCCAGGCTTTCGACTGCGGCCAGCCCATCGAGGCCGGGGTTGTGCAGCCAGCCGACGGGCCGATCATCGCCTGTGAGGCGGACGGCAGCGTGAAGTACATTCTGGGCCCGGTCGAGGTCGAAGGGTCCCAGATCACCGACGCCACGAACGGCATGCGCACCACCCAGAGTGGCGCGACCACCGGCGAATGGGCAGTCAACCTCCGGTTCAACAGCGAGGGCACCCAGGAGTTCGCCGACGTCACCAGCCGGCTGAACGGCCTGCAAAGCCCGCAGAACCAGTTCGCCATCGTGCTCGACAACCAGGTCATCTCCGCACCGCAGACGCTCGCCGTCATCGCGGACGGTCGACCCGAGATCTCGGGAAACTTCACCCAGGAGTCCTCGAAGACCCTCGCCGACCAGCTGAAGTACGGCGCACTGCCGATCAGCTTCACCGTGCAGAGTTCGGACCAGATCTCAGCGACGCTCGGCTCCAGCCAGCTTCAGATCGGTATCCTCGCCGGCATTATCGGCCTCGTCCTCGTCGCCATTTACACACTCTTCCAGTACCGCCTTCTCGGCCTCGTGACTCTCGCATCCCTTGTCGTTGCCGGTGTCCTGACGTACCTCGTGATCGCAATCCTGTCGTGGCGCAACGGCTATCGGCTCTCACTCGCCGGTGTCGCGGGGTTGATCGTCGCGATCGGGTTCACGGCGGACTCGTTCATCGTGTACTTCGAGCGAATCCGCGACGAACTGCGCGACGGTCGGGGCCTCGAGTCGGCGGTCGAAGCCGGCTGGCGTCGCGCCAAACGGACGATCTACGCGTCGAAGGGCGTGAACGTGCTCGCCGCGCTCGTGCTGTACGTGCTCGCCGTCGGCAACGTGAAGGGATTCGCGTTCACCCTCGGGGTCACCACGGTGATCGACGTTATCGTCGTTCTCCTCTTCACCCACCCGATGCTTCAGCTTCTCGCTCGCACCCGATTCTTCTCCAGCGGCCACCCGCTGTCCGGGCTCGACCCGAACGCCCTTGGTGCTGTCTACCGGGGTCGTGCCCAGTTCCGTGCGCCGACCGAGGTCAGCAGGGGGAAAGCAGCAAAGTCCAGCCGTGAGGCGACCAAACGCCAGACGATCGCGGAACGCAAACAGGCCGAACTGATCGCCACTGGCGGTACAAAGAGCCAGGAGAAGGATTCCTAATGGCAAGCCTGACCACATTCGGCAACGACCTCTACACCGGTAAGCGCTCGATCAACTTCGTAGCCAACCGCAGAGTCTGGTTCAGCGTCGCGATCGCGCTCGTGCTGTTCTCGATCCTCGTCCCGATCGTCAAGGGCGGCTTCAACCTCAGCTTCGAGTTCACCGGCGGGTCGCAGTTCACCATATCGCCCGTGGCATCCGCCGACCAGGACAAGGCGACGGATGCTGTCGCCGGCGTTGTTCCGGAAGCGGTCGCGAAAGTCACAACGGTCGGCAACGACTCGGTGCGGGTGCAGACGAACCAGCTGACCAACGCCGAGACCGACGACGTCACCGAGGCCCTGGCCACCGCCTTCGACGTGGACACGAGTGCGGTCACAACGTCGTTCATCGGCGCGTCGTGGGGTCAGGACGTCACCCGGCAGGCCCTCACCGGTCTCGTGATCTTCCTTGCCCTTGCCTTCCTCATCATGGCGCTGTACTTCCGAACGTGGAAGATGTCGGCGGCGGCGATGATCGCCCTGCTCGACGTGCTCATCATCACCCTCGGCGTGTACTCGCTCAGCGGGTTCGAAATCAGCCCAGCGGCCATCATCGGCTTCCTCACCATCCTGGGTTACTCGCTCTACGACACGGTCGTCGTCTTCGACAAGATCCGGGAGAACACCAGCGAGGACGGTGAGAATTCGACGAGGACCTTCGCCGAATCGGTGAACCTCGCCGTGAACCAGACGCTTGTGCGATCGATCAACACGTCGGTCGTGGCGGCTCTGCCGGTGGCATCCATTCTTCTGATCGGTGACTTCGTGCTCGGCGCCGAAACACTCCGCGACATTTCGCTCTCGCTCTTCGTGGGAATCCTCGTCGCCACCTACTCCACGATCTTCGTGGCGGCGCCTCTGTACGCACTGTTCCGGCAGAACGAACCAGAGATCCGCAAGCGCGACGCGCGCATCCTGGAGGCCAGGAAGCGTTCGGTCGAGCCCGATATCGCACCGGCGATCTGACACCAGTATTTCCGCGGGATAATAGAGCGTAAGGAGGCAAGCGATGACTGAGACACAATCGTCGAGCGCCTCGCTGCGCCGCCTCGTTCCTCGGATCTTCTCGAAGGCCCAGCCGGTCGGCGCCGTCGACCGGCTGATCCGCACAGCCCGGATGCACCATCCCAAAGCCGACCTCTCGATCATCGAACGGGCATACACCGTCGCGGAGAAGGCTCACCGCGGGCAGAAGCGGCAGAGCGGCGAACCGTACATCACCCATCCGGTCGCGGTGGCGCAGATCCTGGCCGATCTCGGTATCGGCCCGAAAACCCTCGCGGCCGCGCTCTTGCACGACACCGTCGAGGACACCGGCTACCCCCTCGACGAGTTGCGGGCGGAGTTCGGCGACGAGGTCGCCATGCTCGTCGACGGCGTCACGAAACTCGACAAGGTCAAGTACGGCGAGAGTGCGCAGGCCGAGACGGTCCGCAAGATGATCGTGGCGATGTCGAAGGACATCCGCGTCCTCGTGATCAAACTCGCCGACCGCCTGCACAACGCCCGCACCTGGGGATTCGTCCCCCCTGAGAAGGCGGCGAAGAAGGCGACAGAGACCCTCGAGATCTACACACCTCTCGCTCACCGTCTCGGTATCCAGACGATCAAATGGGAGCTGGAAGACCTCTCCTTCGCGGTGCTCTACCCGAAGCTGTACGCCGAAATCGAAAGTCTCGTCAAGCAGCGCACACCACAGCGTGAAGAGCTCGTGCACCAGGTGATCGACACCGTCAACGACGACCTCAAAGCCGCGAAGATCCGAGGCCAGGTCGTCGGCCGGCCGAAACAGTACTACTCGATCTACCAGAAGATGATCGTCCGAGGCCGAGATTTCGATGAGATCTACGACCTCATCGGTATCCGGATCCTCGTGAATTCCGTTCGGGACTGTTACGCGGTGCTCGGCGCGATCCACGCGCGGTGGACCCCGATCCCTGGCCGGTTCAAGGATTACATCGCCACCCCGAAGTTCAACCTGTACCAGTCGCTGCATACCACGGTCATCGGCCCCGGTGGCAAGAGCGTCGAGATCCAGATCCGTACCCATGAGATGCATCAACATGCGGAGTACGGTGTCGCCGCTCACTGGAAGTACAAGGAGAACGTCAACGGCAAGTCGAGTGCCGGCGCGAAAGCCAACGAGAACGACATGGTCTGGCTCGCCCACATCTCCGACTGGCAGGCGGAAACCGCGGACCCGGGGGAGTTCCTCGACTCCCTGCGCTTCGAGATCGGGGCGAAAGAGGTCTACGTCTTCACACCGAAGGGCCGGGTGATCGGGCTCCCAGCTGGAGCGACGCCGGTGGACTTCGCCTACGGTGTGCACACCGAAGTCGGACACCGAACCATGGGCGCCAAGGTCAACGGGCGGCTCGTTCCACTCGAGACGGAGCTCAACAGCGGTGAGGTGGTCGAGGTGTTCACCTCGAAAAACCCGGACTCAGGGCCCAGCCAGGACTGGCTGAACTTCGTCAAGAGCACACGCGCGCGCAACAAGATCCGTCAGTGGTTCACCAAGGAACGCCGCGACGAGGCGATCGAGCAAGGCAAGGATGCCATCGCCCGTGCCATGCGCAAACAGAATCTGCCTCTGCAGAAGCTGATGAGCCAGGACTCGTTCGCCGAGGTCGCAGCGCAGATGAGGTACGAGGACGTCTCAGCCCTGTACGCCGCCGTCGGTGAAGGCCATGTTTCGACCCAGTCGGTGCTCGAGAAGGTCGCCGCACTGCTCCAGGGCGACAGCGAGGCCGAGGTCGAGGCCATCGACTTCCCGGTCCGCGGGCGCACCCGCAGGCTGCCGCACAGCGACTCAGGTGTGCTGGTGCGTGGTGCACCCGACATTCTCGTCAAGATGTCGAAGTGCTGCACTCCCGTGCCCGGCGACGACATCGTCGGCTTCGTCACCCGCGGGTCCGGGGTTTCCGTTCACCGCAGCGACTGCCACAACGTGCAGGAGCTGCTCAAGGAACCTGAGCGGATGATCGACGTGGAGTGGGCTCCGACATCGAAGAGCGTCTTCCTCGTCAACATCCAAGTCGAGGCCCTCGATCGTGCCGGACTGCTCAGCGATGTCACCCGGGTGCTCAGCGAGCACCACGTCAACATCCTCTCCGCGACGGTGTCGACGTCGACCAACCGGCTGGCGATCAGCCGGTTCGTGTTCGAGATGGGCGACACCACCCACCTGGACCGGGTGCTCAACGCCGTCCGCAGGATCGACGCTGTCTACGACGTCTACCGGGTCAACGGCGGCTGAGCCGACACCTCCCTGATCCGTTCCACTGCCAGCCTCGCGCCTGGCGCTCTTTCTCGGATGCTGTCGGCAAGGTTCTCCGGACGTATCGCGAACGCCCGCACGAGGCTGTCGATGGCGAACAGTTCCCTGTCTCCCGGCGCCGGTCGTCGTGCGAGGTCGAATACGGTCCTGGTCGGCGTCGTCACACGCAGCCCACCGACCAGACACTCGTCTGCCTCGGTGAGCGCGAGCTCCCGCAGCAAGAACCGCCGCGGCAACCGCACTGAGGCGCGTTCCCCGATTCGCGCGCAGACTTCGTGGCGCCACGGCGGAGCGTCGGTTGCCCCGTGCAGCCAGGCCGCGGTCAGCCCGATCATGATGAGCCGGCCGGAGCTTGCCGATTCCGGCAGCAGTGCAGCGACGGCGGTTGCGCGGAGTTCGGCCCTGTCCGGTTCGTCCGCGCAGACCCACCCCTCATCGACGGCGAAGAGATCGCCGTCGAGCCTCGCCGCGGCCAACTCGGCTGCGGGGAGGATCGCGGGGGTAAGAACACTTGTCATGCGGGCCACGACGACAGCCTGCCTGTTTCTCGCCGAGGAACCCGCCGTTCAGCCGAACTGTGCAGAGCCCGCTTGACATTCCCGGGTGTGGAGAGTTCTGCAGCTCAGGAGGGGAGTGGCTCCGCAACGCTCGTGTCGCGCTCGACCCGGGCCCGCCGGCCGCGGATCGTCTCGATGACCAGCCACGCCAGGGCGCCCGCAATGATTCCGAGGAGGGCGCCGGCGACGACATCGGTGAGCCAGTGCGCCTGGAGGTAGGTTCGGCACCAACCCATGGCTACGACCCAGAGGGCGCCGAGAACCCACAGGAGCCACCGGCGGAAAATCAACGCCAGGACGAGGACAACCGTGGCAGCCATGGCGGTGTGGCCGGATGGGAACGACGTCGGCACCGTTTCAGCGAGAGAGTTCTCGGGCCTCGTTCTGGCCACTACCGCGGCGAGCGGCGCCGCGAGGGCCACCGACGTCACCATCGCTGCGGCCACCGTCAACGCCACGACCTTCCAGCGGAGGTAGAGGAACGTCCCGACCATGGTCAGCCCGATGAGCAGCATCGGGATCGGGCCACCGATGACAGCAGGGATCCAGGCCAGCACGAGCCCGACGTCGCTTCGTTGTTCGAGCATGAGTTCGCTCCACCAGAGGTCGACCGGCTCAGCGAGGTACTTCCTGCCATAACTGAGCCAGCTCACGACGGCGAAGCCGATGAGAGCAGACACGAGAACGCTCAGCACGACCCGGCGGGAACGGCGTGACGCGGCGGGCGGTGGGGCGGGTCGGGAACGCCGGGACCGCCCCGCGGACGTTGCCATCAGGACAGGGCGTTAAGCCACAGCTTGCGGGCCTCGAGAGCGTCGGTAGCCTCGGCGATCCGAGCCTGATCGCCTGATACCTTCGCCTCCTCGAGTTCGCTTTCGAGCTTCGCGATGGCGGCGTTCAGCTGCCCGGCGAGACCCTCGGTTCGCGCCTTCGTCTCGGGGTTGTTGCGCTTCCAGTGGTCATCATCGAGCGTGCGCAGGTGCTGTTCCACCTTGCGCAGCCGGTCCTCGACGTTCTTGACCTGGTCGCGGGGAACCTTACCGATCTCGTCCCAACGGCGCTGGATATCAGCAAGCGCTGAACGCACCTTGTCGCGGTCTTTTTCGACCAGAAGGGGCTCTGCCTCGTCCAGAAGGGCGAGCTTCGCGTCGAGGTTTCCCTGGAACTCTGCGTTGTCGCGAGCATCCACCTCGGACTTCGCCGCGTAGATCGCGTCACCGGCGGCCTTGAACCTGGCCCACAGTGCGTCGTCGTGCCGCTTGCCCGCGCGACCGGACTGCTTCCACTCGTCGAGGAGCGCACGATAGCCGGGGATGCCGTCGACACCTTTTTCGATAAGGGCTTCGGCTTTCTCGATCAGCGCCTGCTTGCGGGACTTCGCGTCCTTGTGCACGGTGTCGAGCTCGGCGAAGAACGCACGACGGTTCTGCTCGATCGTCGACTTGGCGGAACGGAAGCGCTTCCAGAGGTCGTTCGCTTCGCCCTTGGGCAGCTTCGGACCTTCCTGCTGGTGCGTCTGCCACTGTGCGAACAACGCGTTGATCTGCTCGGTGGTGTTCTTCCACTGCGCTTTCGCTGGGTCCTGCGCGGCCAGCTTCTCAGCTTCCTGGACGATCGCGGTCCGCGCGGCCAGCGCCTCGGCGACGGCGGCCTTCGCCTCCTCGCCCCGCTGTTCGGTCAGCTCACCGACGGTGCTGTCGAGCGCAGCGACCCGCGCCTTGAGGCTCTCGAGGTCGCCGACGGCGTTCGCGCCATCAAGATTCTTGGCAAGGCGGGCAACAGCCGATGCGACATCCGCAGCCGGTGCTCCCCGCTTCACGCGCTGCTCGAGGAGCGTCACCTGGCCTGCCAGGTCGATGAACTTGCGCTCGAAGTAGGCGAGAGCCTCTTCGGCGGTGCCATCGGGGTACTGGCCGACCTCGCGCCAGTCGTCACCCTCGCGGACGAAGACGGCGCCGGACTCGTCGACGCGACCCCATGGTTGCTGCTCTGAATTGGACACGTGCCTCACCTTGCTGTGGGTGTCACACTCGCGTGTGACCGGAAACTCTGCTCAAGCCTATTACGTCGGGGGTTGCGCCCGGGATAGCTATTCGACGCTGACACCGGTGATCGCTACCGGGACAGTCGGCGGGCCGTCTGTGGCGCCGCCCTCGATGCCCTTGTCGATCACTGCCGTTTTCAGTTCGTCGAGTCCCGATGTCACGGTGCCGAGCACGGTGTAGCCGCCGGCGGCATCCGAGGGGATCGTGGTCTCTTCGTAGACGATGAAGAACTGGCTGCCGTTGCTGTACGCATCGCCGCTCTGCCTGGCCATGGCGATTGTTCCGGCGGGGTAGACGTCATCCGCCGGGGCGTTCTCGACAGGGCCGTAGCTGTAACCGGGGCCGCCGCTGCCGTCGCCCTCCGGGTCGCCGCACTGAAGCACGAAGAAGCCGCCGTTGGTGAGGCGGTGACAGGAGACCCCGGTGTAGAAACCGCTCTGGGTGAGGGAAACGAACGAGGCGACGCCCTGCGGTGCGGCGGCGCCGTCGAGTTCGATCCCGAGCGGCACGTCGTTGATGCTCAGCGTGCCGGCCCAGGTCCGGCCCTCGGCCAGGTCCGGATCCGGCACGCTGCCCACGTTCTCACCGGTGGGCGGAGCGGTCTCAGTCGGCTCCGGCTCAGCGGAAGCGACCGGTTTGCCTGGTCCTGCCGAGAAATAGGCGAGCTGCGCGAATGTGGCGCCTGCGGCGACCGCGACGATCGCGAGAACGGCGATCCAGTTGTCGCGTGCACGACGGCGAATCCGGTACTGGTGCATTGCCTGGCGGGCCCGGTATCCCCTGAGACGTTCGCGGTTCGCTCGAGCCGCACGATCGTCGATCTTGCTGGGTGCCACGTGGATCCTCCAAGGTGCCGGTGCGCAGTCGCGCAGGGGAGGAGCTTGTGGCATCCTCACCCTGTTGCACTTTACGGTCACCGCGGTCTGCCTGCCAAATGGTCGTGGGTGCTGCGGAGGCCGCCCGGACACGGTGTCGGCGGGTACGGCTAGCCTTGCATCATGGCTAATACGACAGCAGCGCTGCACTCAGGCAGTGTCCCGCTCGCCGTCCGAATGCGGCCGACGAGCCTTGACGAGGTCGCCGGCCAGCGCCACCTGCTGAAACCAGGGTCTCCTCTGGTCAGCCTCGCCACGAGCAAGTCCGGAGACAAGGGCTCGGTGTCCGTCATCCTCTGGGGGCCGCCAGGCACAGGCAAGACAACCATTGCGCAGTCGATCGCCCACAGCTCGGGTCGCCGGTTCGTCGAACTGTCCGCCGTGTCGGCTGGCGTTCGTGACGTACGGCAGGTGATGGACGAGGCGATGACCAGTCGTGACCTCTATGGTCTGTCCACTGTCCTGTTCCTCGATGAGATCCACCGATTCACCAAGGCACAACAGGATGCCCTCCTGCCCGGTGTCGAGAACGGCTGGGTCATCCTTGTAGCGGCGACGACCGAGAACCCGTCGTTCTCGGTCATTTCACCCCTGCTTTCCCGTTCGCTGCTCCTGACACTCGAGCAGCTCAGCGACGAGGATCTCCGCGTCGTCCTCGACCGGGCCATCGACGACCCGCGCGGCCTCGGCGGTCGATTCGAGGTCACCGATGACGCCCGCGACACGATCATCCGGCTGGCCTCCGGCGACGCGCGCCGTGCGCTGACCGCGTTGGAGGCGGCATCCGTCAGTGCTGACTCCCTGACCATGAACACCGGCGCGGAGCCTTCGGCAGAAGTTACCGTCGAGGTCGGTGCGGATCTCGACGACGTCGATGACAGCGACGATGCAGGGGAGTCGGCGATTCCGGCTGCCCCGCCCGCAGCATCCGGCACCCGCCCGGTGATCACCGCAGACGTGGTGTCGTCGGCTGTGGATCGAGCCCTGCTCCGGTATGACCGGAACGGCGACGAGCACTACGACGTCATCAGCGCCTTCATCAAATCCATCCGCGGTTCCGACGTCGACGCTGCACTGCATTACCTGGCCCGGATGATCGAGGCAGGGGAGGACCCCCGCTTCATCTCGCGACGGATCATCGTCTCGGCGGCCGAGGACATCGGCATGGCCGACCCGAACGCGCTCGTCATCGCCGTCGCGGCAGCCGACTCCGTGCAGTTCATCGGCATGCCTGAAGGGCGCATCCCGCTCGCCGAAGCCGTGGTGTACCTCGCGACGGCAGCGAAGTCGAACGCCTCATACGTCGCCATCGACCGGGCCATCGCCGACGTTCGCGCCGGGAACTTCGGCCGCGTGCCGAAACCGATGCGCGACGCCCACTACGCCGGTGCGAAACGGCTCGGCCACGGCAAGGGTTACCGGTACCCGCACGATGCCGACGTCGGCGTCGTCGAACAGCAATACCTCCCAGACGAACTGCGCGGCGTGCGCTACTACCAGCCCACCCAGCACGGCAACGAACGGGATGTGTCGTCCCGGCTGGCGAAGCTGCTGCGGATCGTGCGTGGCGGGCGCGGCTGATCCGTCCTCGTGTTAGGCTTACTGCTGGCCTAGACCCGGTTTGAGCGAGCGGCTGCGCGAAAACCCTGGTTGACGGACGTGTTCATTAGCCGAACACCCCTGGCTCACCCCTCTGACTTTCCGGTTCGCCTCAGCGCGTGCCGGCACATCCAGTTTGAGATTCCATCGAAAGGAAACCGTGTCTACCAAGTCACGTACACGCAGCAAGACCCGCCTGTCCCGGGCACTGGGCATCGCCCTCACCCCGAAGGCAGCCAAGTACCTTGAGAAGCGCCCATACGCTCCGGGCGAGCACGGCCGCACCAAGCGCAAGACCGACTCCGACTACGCGGTGCGGCTTCGTGAGAAGCAGCGCCTGCGCGCCCAGTACGGCATCCGCGAGAAGCAGCTGAAGATTGCGTTCGAAGAGGCTCGTCGCGTCAAGGGCCTGACCGGTGAAAACCTCGTCGAGATCCTCGAGACCCGTCTCGACGCGCTCCTCGTGCGTTCGGCCATCGCCCGCACCACGGCGCAGGCCCGCCAGATGGTTGTTCACCGCCACATCCTCGTCGACGGCCAGCTCGTCGACCGTCCGTCCTTCCGCGTGAAGCCCGGGCAGCTCATCCACGTCAAGGCACGGAGCGAAGGCACCGAGCCGTTCCAGGTTGCAGCGGCCGGCGGACACGTCGACGTTCTCCCGAAGCTCCCGCCGTACCTCGAGGTCGAACTCGACAAGCTGCAGGCACGTCTCGTGCGCGCCCCGAAGCGTGCCGAAGTTCCCGTGACCTGTGAAGTTCAGTTCGTCGTGGAGTACTACGCAGCTCGCTAAGCGATTCGCTTATCGCTGAACGGGGTCGCGGCATTGCCGCGGCCCCGTTTTCGCGTCCCAACGGCATTCGGCGGCGCCCGTGTCTTGCCCGATAGGATGAATAGCTTGGAAGCATCCGCGCCCACAGTAATGGAGGAGCCCCTATGAAGAACCTGCTCTGGTTGATCGCAGGCATCGGCGCCGGTTTCGTGGTCGCCCACGAAATCAACAAAACGCAGCGCGGCAAGGAATTCTTCGCCGACCTCGACATCAAGCTTCGCGAATTCAGTGAGACGGTCGCTGATGCGTACAAAGAGCGTGAAGCCGAGCTTCGCGACAGAATCGACGACATCGCCCGGAACGCTGAGGACGCACTCGGCGACCTCAACAAGAACTGATCCACGCGTTTTCGCGTATCCCTGAACTTTCTCGAACGGACCCATGAAGACCGCTGATATTCGCCAGCGCTGGCTTGATTTCTTTGCCGAGCGCGGCCACACCGTCGTCCCCTCAGCCTCGCTGGTCTCCGACGACCCGTCGCTGCTGTTCACCGTCGCCGGCATGGTCCCTTTCGTTCCGTACCTCACCGGGCTGGTGCCTGCGCCATACCCGCGCGCGACGAGCGTGCAGAAGTGCATCCGCACCAACGACATCGAAGAGGTCGGCAGAACTCCCCGCCACGGCACGTTCTTCCAGATGAACGGAAACTTCTCGTTCGGCGACTACTTCAAGGAGGGGGCGATCGCCCACGCGTGGGAGCTGCTCACCACACCGGAGAGCGCCGGGGGATACGGGTTCGACGAGAAGGACCTGTGGGTCACCGTCTACAAGGACGACGACGAGGCAATCGCGCTGTGGAAGAAGATCGCCGGCCTGCCTGACGAGCGCATCCAGCGCCTGGACAAGGACACCAACTACTGGCACACCGGCCAGCCCGGCCCCGCTGGCCCCTGCTCGGAGATTTTCTTCGACCGCGGCCCCGCGTACGGCGTCGAAGGCGGACCGGCGACGGATGACGACCGTTACGTCGAAATCTGGAACCTCGTCTTCATGCAGTACCTGATCGGCGATGTGCGCTCGAAGACGGAATTCCGGATCGAGCGGGAACTGCCGCGCAAGAACATCGACACAGGCATGGGCCTCGAACGGGTCGCGTTCCTCAAGCAGGGTGTCGAGAACATGTACGAGATCGACCAGATCCGGCCGGTGCTCGATCGCGCAGCCGAACTCTCCGGCCGCCGTTACGGTGCCGACCACGGCGATGATGTCCGGATGCGCGTCATCGCCGACCATGTGCGCAGTTCGCTGATGCTCATGAGCGACGGAGTCTCGCCGTCGAACGAGGGCCGCGGGTACATCCTGCGCCGTCTGATGCGCAGGACAGTACGCGCCATGCGCCTGCTCGGCGTAGACGGAGCGTCGTTCCCCGAACTCTTCGCGGCCTCACGCGACGCCATGAAGTCGTCGTACCCCGAGGTCGAACACGACTACTCGCGAATCTCCCAGGCCGCTTTCGGCGAAGAAGAGACCTTCCTCCGCACACTGGCCGGCGGAACCACCATCCTCGATCTCGCCGTCGCGAAGACCAAGGACACCGGAAGCGCGCGGCTGCCAGGCGACACAGCCTTCCTGCTGCACGACACATACGGCTTCCCGATCGACCTGACCCTGGAGATCGCCGAAGAGGCCGGGCTGTCTGTCGACCGCACGGCATTCGACGCCCTCATGTCGAAGCAGCGCTCGATGGCGAAGGCAGACGCGAAGGCGAAGAAGACGGCTCTCGCCGACATGTCCGTGTACAGCGCGTTCCGCGCGCACGGTGAGACGGTGTTCACCGGCTACACCGAGCTCGAGACCGAGTCGCGTATCCTCGGCCTCATCGTCGACGGACACTCCGTGACAACAGCAGCTGCGGGCGACATCGCCGAAGTCATCCTCGCCGAGACGGCCCTGTACGCGGAGTCCGGCGGGCAGGAAGCGGACCGGGGACTCATCGTCGGCCCCGGTTTCGAACTCGAAGTCCTCGACGTCCAGAAGCCCGTCAAGGGACTGATCAGCCACAAGGTCCAGGTCTCACGGGGAGAGGTTGGTGTCGGCAGTCTTGCCAAAAGCGTCGTCGACGCGGACTACCGCCGTGGTGCGAAACAGGCCCACTCCGGCACCCACATCATCCACGCCGCCCTGCGCCAGATCCTCGGGCCGAACGCGCACCAGTCCGGTTCGTACAACAAGGCCGGGTACCTCCGCCTCGACTTCACCTGGAACTCCGGACTGTCGCCGGAGACCCGCTCGGAGATCGAAGAGGTCTCCAACAACGCCATCCGCGACAACCTCGAAGTCGTCACCAGGGAGCTCCCGCTCGACGAGGCGAAATCTCTCGGTGCGATGGCGCTGTTCGGCGAGAAGTACGGCGATGTCGTCCGAGTCGTCGACATCGGCGGACCGTGGTCCCGGGAACTCTGCGCAGGAACCCACGTCGCCTCGAGCGCCGAGATCGGGATGATCAACCTCGTAAGCGAATCAAGCGTCGGTTCCACCAACCGGCGCGTCGAATCGCTCGTCGGTCTCGAGGCATTCCGTGACCTCGCCGCCGAGCGCGCCATCGTGTCGCAGCTCACCTCATCGCTGAAGACACCGCGGGAGCAGTTGCCTGACCGCATCGCTGAACTCGTCGCGAGCCTCAAGCAGGCCGAGAAGAAGATCCAGTCGTTCGAAGCCCGTGCGCTCTCCGAACGCATCCCTGGTCTTGTCTCGTCCGCGCGCGACGGCGGCGGCTACCGCATCGTCGCCGAAGCACTCGGAGCGATGGCGTCGCAGGACGACCTCCGGGCGCTCGTAACGGGTGTCCGCGAACGGCTCGGCTCCGACGCATCCGTCGTCGCGCTTGCCGCCACCGTGAACGACCGCCCGATCGTCATCGTCGCCACCAACGACGCCGCCCGTAAGGTCGGGGCGAAAGCAGGCCAGCTGGCCCGCACCGCTGCCGGGGTCCTCGGCGGCGGAGGCGGTGGCAAGGACGACCTTGCCCAGGGCGGCGGGTCGGATGCGGCAGCGATCCCCGCAGCTCTCTCGGCCATCGTCGACGCGGTCGCCCGCTAACCCGTGATGATCCGCAGTGGCGTCCGGGTCGGCATCGATGTCGGCAAGGCGCGAATCGGTGTCGCCAGGTCGGATGCGCACGCCATGCTGGCAACCCCGATCGAGACGGTTCCCCGTGCGGCCACCGGCGACGCTGACATCCGGCGCATCCTGCAGATCACCGAAGAGCTGGACCCGATAGAAATCGTCGTCGGGCTGCCACTCGCTCTCTCGGGTGGGCACACCGCCTCCACCGACGACGCCGTGACATTCGCGACGGCGCTGGCGACAGCATCCGGCATCCCGGTCCGCCTCGTCGACGAACGACTGTCGACGGTGTCCGCGCACTCCGCGCTGCGGACCTCAGGCAAACGCCAAAAGGGGTCACGCGGAATTGTCGACCAGGTCGCCGCCGTCATAATCTTGCAACATGCCCTGGACGCTGAGCGGGGCAGCGCTGTGCCCCCCGGCTCGCTAGTCGGCACGAACGAAGGACCCTAGGACGTGACTGAACAGACGCCGCGCGACGACGCGTTCGACGCCATTTTCGGATCAGACGACGACGGAGCGAACGCTCCAGCCGCGCAGGAACCAGCCACCGCTGCCGCGCCGATGTCGCGACGCGAAGCCCGCGAGCAAGCTGAGCGTGCCCGTGCAGACGCATCGCCGGAACCGAGCGCCCAAACCGATCCGGACGCCCCGGAGCAGCCCGCTGAGACGTCGGCCGTTGACCGGTCCGCGCGGCGTGCGGTGGCGGCATCCGACTACCCGCCACGTGAGAAACGCAGGAAGACCGGCTGGATTGCAGCACTCGTCGTACTGGTCCTGATCGGCGGTATCGGCGGCGGAGGGCTCTACGTCTGGAATACCTTCGAACCGCAGATCCGGAAGGTGATGAACTGGCAGGAACCGATCGACTACGAGGGCTCAGGCAGCGGCGAAGCCACGGTCTGGATCTCGGCTGGCGACACCGGGATCGACATCGCCCGCACCCTGAAGAACAGGGGAGTCACGAAGACCACCGACGCCTTCTACGAGCTGCTGCTCACCCGGAGTTCTGAACCGGTCTTCCACCCCGGTGTGTACAAACTCGCGAAAAAGATGAGTGCACAGTCAGCGCTCGACGCCCTGCTCGACCCCGCCAACAAGATCGAGCGAACAGTGCTCCTGCGGGAGGGCATCACCGGCGCCGAGATCCTGGCCGAACTCTCTGCCGGAACGGAGATCCCGCTCGAGGAGCTGCAGGCTGCAGTAGCCGACCCGACCGTCTACGGGATCCCCGCGACCGCACCGTCGATCGAAGGCTGGCTGTTCCCCGCCCTCTACACGTTCGACCCCGACCTCAGCGCGCAGGACGTCATCAAGGTGCTCGTCGACCGCACGATCACCTCGCTCGACAAGGCCGCCGTTCCTGTCGACGATCGTGAACGCATCCTCACCATCGCCTCGATCATCCAGCGCGAGGCACGCCTCGACGACGACTTCTACAAGGTCAGCCGTGTGATCACCAACCGTCTCGCCGCGAACATGAAGCTCGAGATGGACTCGACGGCCCAGTACGGGGAGAATGCCGAACCCGGAACGGTCTGGTCGACGAAGGAAGCACTCGAGTCCGACAATCCGTGGAACACCTACGTGCACACCGGTCTGCCCATCGGCCCGATAGCGAGCCCAGGGGACACCGCCATCGCAGCGGCCATGGCGCCGGCCGAGGGCACCTGGCTGTTCTTCGTCACCGTCAACCTTGAGACCGGTGAAACGGTGTTCACCAACACGGTCGCCGAACACGGCGCCGCGGTGAAGCAGTTGAGGGACTGGTGCAAGGCGAACCCGGACAAGGGCTGCTGATGGTCGACCGCCTCGCCGTTTTCGGCTCTCCGATCGCACACTCCAAATCGCCGGTCCTGCACCGCACGGCGTATCGGCTGCTCGGCCTCGACTGGGAGTACGGGTCCCGCGACGTGGTCGCTGCGGACCTGCCAAGGGTCGTGAACGACCTCGACGACGCCTGGCGGGGGCTGTCGCTGACCATGCCGCTGAAGCAGGTCGCGTACGATCTCGCCGGCACCCGCGACGCGATGGCGGAGCTCACCGGCGCCGTCAATACGCTCCGATTCGTCGGCACAGGCGCAGATCGCGCCCTGTTCGGCTACAACACCGACGTCGCAGGCATCACGCGGGCGCTTGGGGCCATCGGTGTGACCGAAGCCCCTCACGTGCACATCCTCGGCGGGGGAGCGACGGCTGCCAGCGCCGTGGTCGCCGCAGCAGAGCTCGGCGCCATTTCCGTGTCGATCCTCGCCAGGTCGCCGGGAAAGTCCGAGCCGCTGATCGCACTCGGCCGTCGAGCCGGCCTCACCGTCGAGCTGGTCCCATTCGAGGACGCCGCACGCCTCCAGCAGCCGCAACTGGTGATCAGCACACTGCCGGGTGGGCCGCTGCCACCGGTCAGTTACCCCGCGTCGGTGCGTTCCCGTGCCGCGCTGCTCGACGTCGCATACGAGCCATGGCCGAGCAAGCTCGCGGCGATGTGGGCGGATGCCGGCAGCCCGGTCGCGAACGGGTTGTCGATGCTCGTGCAGCAGGCCCTCGTGCAGGTGCGGATATTCGCGTTCAACGACCCCTTCCAGCCGCTTGAGGCCGAGGAGGATGTGCTCGCCGCCATGCTGGCATCCGCCGGGCTGGACGCTCGCGGCGTCCCGAGTTCCTGACCGCCTCTGCCGTCCGAGCCGTCCGAGCGGGGCTGGCTACTGTGAAAGGATAGAGCCATGCTTCGTTGGCTCACAGCCGGAGAGTCTCACGGCCCGGAACTCATTGCAATCGTCGAGGGTCTACCCGCCGGCGTCCCCGTCTCACTCGACGCCATTCGCGCCGACCTCGCCCGCCGGAAGCTCGGCTACGGGCGCGGATCGCGGATGAAGTTCGAGCAGGACGAGCTGAACATCTCTGGCGGTGTCCGCCACGGCTTCAGCCTGGGCAGCCCGGTCGCGGTGCGCATCGGGAACACCGAGTGGCCCAAGTGGGTCGAGGTGATGAACCCGGAACCGGTCGAGGAGACCGAGAAGTCCCGCGGTCGCAGCGCGCCGTTGACCCGCCCACGCCCCGGGCACGCTGACCTCGTCGGAATGCAGAAGTACAACTTCGATGAAGCCCGACCCATCCTCGAACGCGCCAGTGCACGCGAGACCGCGGCGCGGGTTGCGCTCGGCGCAATCGCCCGCGGCTTCCTCGCCGAACTGGGCATCACGCTCGTCAGCCACACGCTCTCCATCGGCCCGGTCCGGGTCCCCGAGAACAGCACGCTGCCGACCCCCGCCGACGTCGACCGGCTCGACGCCGACCCGCTGCGCTGTTTCGACCCGGCCACCTCCCAGCTCATGGTCGCCGAAGTCGACGCTGCCAAGAAGGACGGAGACACACTCGGCGGCGTCGTCGAGGTCCTCGCCTACGGGTTGCCGCCCGGCCTCGGATCGCACGTTCATTGGGACCGCCGCCTCGACGGTCAGCTCGCTCAGGCGCTCATGGGTATCCAGGCCATCAAGGGTGTCGAGGTCGGAGACGGATTCCTCACAACGACCCGCCGTGGCTCCGCCGCACATGACGAGCTCTTCACCATCGACGACGAGATCGTCCGTTCCAGTGACAAAGCCGGCGGAACCGAGGGTGGAATGAGCACCGGAACCGTCCTGCGCGTCCGTGCAGGCATGAAACCGATCGCAACCGTCCCTCACTCGTTGCGCACCGTCGACGTCGCTACCGGCGAGGCCGCAGGCGCCCACCACCAGCGCTCGGACGTCTGCGCCGTCCCTGCAGCCGGTGTCGTGGCTGAGGCCATGGTCGCCCTCGTCCTCGCGAACAGCGTTCTCGAGAAATTCGGTGGAGACGCCGTCGAAGAAACCAAACGCAACCTCGACTCGTATCTCGCCGCGATCCCGGCTGGGCTGAAGACGGCAACGGAATCAACGACAGAGCTCCCGTGAGCGGCCAAGGGCTCCCGCTGCCCCTCGTCCTGATCGGACCGATGGGCGCCGGCAAAACGAAGGTGGGCCGCCGTGTCGCGCGTTCGCTCGACGTTCCGTTCATCGACACCGACAAACGCATCGTTGCCGACCACGGGGCGATCACCGACATCTTCGCCGACCGCGGCGAGCCGGCGTTCCGCGAGATGGAACGAGACGCGGTCACCGCTGCGCTGGCGGAGCCCGCCGTGGTCTCGCTCGGCGGGGGAGCGGTGCTCCACCCAGACACCCAGCGAGACCTCGCCGGCCACACCGTCGTCCTGCTCACCGTCACCGCAAACGCGGTCGCCGCACGCATCCGCACCGACAAACGGCCGCTGCTGAAGAACGGCACAGGGGACTGGCAGCGCATCTACGACGAACGCCGCCCGATTTATGAGCGGCTGGCGACGATCAGTGTCGACACATCGAGCGAGCCGATCGAGCGCATCGCCGAACGAATTGCCGACTGGGCGAGAGGACGCGCATGAGCGAGATCACCACGATAGAGGTCACAGGGACCGACGCGTACAGCGTCGAGGTGGGCCGCGGCATCCTCGATCGTCTCCCCGGGATGCTGGGAGACGGCGTCGCGAAGATCCTCCTCGTTCACCCGCCGACGCTCGGTGCGAAAGCCGAACAGCTCCGGGAAAGTCTCGCCGACCGGTACCAGGTGCTGCTCGCCGAGATCCCGGATGCCGAAACCGGTAAACGGGTGGAGGTCGCCGCGTTCTGCTGGCAAATCATGGGACAGGCGGACTTCACCCGCACAGACGCGGTTCTCGGGTTCGGCGGGGGAGCGACCACCGACGTCGCAGGATTCGTCGCTGCCACCTTCCTGCGCGGAGTCCGGCTTGTGCAGGTGCCGACCTCGGTCGCCGGAATGGTGGACGCAGCCATCGGCGGCAAGACCGGCATCAACACCAACGAGGGCAAGAACCTCGTCGGATCGTTCTACGCCCCGGCCGGAGTCCTCGTCGACCTCGATCTGCTCGACACCCTGCCGAGGAACGAGATCCTCGCCGGTTTCGCCGAGATCGTGAAGTGCGGTTTCATCGCTGAACCGGAGATCCTCGATCTCATCGAGGCAGACGTCGACGTCGTCACCGATCCCGCCAGCGAGGCCTTCCGGCGTGTCGTCGAGCTCTCCATCGCGCTCAAGGCGCGCGTCGTCAGCGAAGATTTCAAGGAGGGCGGCGTCCGCGAGATCCTCAACTACGGCCACACCCTCGGCCACGCGATCGAACACGCCGAGCGGTATCAGTGGCGCCACGGCGCCGCCGTCGCAGTCGGCATGATGTTCGCCGCCGAGCTGTCCCGTCTCGCTGGGCGGCTGCCGGACGCGGTCGCCGACCGGCACCGGAGCATCCTCGATTCACTCAACCTGCCGACTGAGTACCCGGTCGGCCGCTGGAACACCCTCCTCGCGACGATGCAGCGCGACAAGAAAGCCCGGGCTGGGATGCTTCGCTTCATCGTGCTCGACGACCTCGCCAAGCCGACGGTACTCGCCGGCCCTGAAACAGCGTTGCTGTTCGCCGCCTACCAGGAGATCGGTTCATGACAACGGTTCTCGTCCTCAACGGACCCAACCTCGGCCGGCTGGGCTCGCGGGAGCCGGACGTGTACGGCAGTGGCAACCTTGCCGACCTGCGTGCACTGCTGGAGTCGGACGCGCCTGACGGCGTCACGATCGACCTGCGGCAGACCAACGATGAGGCGGAACTGATCGGCTGGCTCTACGAGGCCGTGGACTCCGGATGGCCGGTCATCCTGAACCCCGCCGCGTTCACGCACTACAGCTACGCCCTCCGCGATGCCGCTGCACTGGTATCCAGGGCCGGCCTGCCGTTGGTCGAGGTCCACATCACCAACCCGCACACGCGCGAAACGTTCAGGCACACGAGCGTCATCTCCGCTGTCGCGACCGGTGTCATCGCCGGCTTCGGATTCGACTCCTACCGGCTCGCGTTGACGGCTGTCACCCGCACCGGCTGAGCGTCTCCGGGCTTCCCGGCCTGCGGCGTCTTTGGCGCCGGGTCGCCCGGCAGGTAAACTTTCCCAGACGGCCCCGTCGGGCCGAACCTCTTCCCACTGAAATGGAACCCCCTCTTCATGGCATCTACCGCCGACATCCGAAACGGAATCGTCCTCAACATCGACGGCCAGCTCTGGAACGTCATCGAATTCCAGCACGTCAAGCCAGGCAAGGGCGGCGCCTTCGTCCGCACCAAGCTGAAGAACGTCGTCTCGGGCAAGACCGTCGACCGGACCTACAACGCCGGCACGAAGATCGACATCGAGAACGTCGACCGTCGCGACTTCACCTACCTGTACCAGGACGGTGAGTCGTTCGTCTTCATGGACGTCGCCGACTACGACCAGCTCACCGTCCCGGGCACCATCGTCGGCGACGCAGCGAACTTCATGCTCGAAAACCAGGCTGTCACTATCGCGCTCAACAACGGCAACCCGCTGTACGTTGAGTTGCCGGCATCCGTCACTCTGGAGATCACCTACACCGAGCCTGGCCTCCAGGGCGACCGCTCAACCGGGGGCACCAAGCCCGCGACGGTTGAGACCGGCTACGAGATCCAGGTCCCGCTGTTCCTCGAGCAGGGAACCAAGGTCAAGGTCGACACGCGTACCGGTGATTACATGGGCCGCGTCAACGACTAGTGAGCGCCCGCAGCAAAGCCCGTAAAAGGGCTCTCGACATTCTCTATGGTGCCGATCTTCGTGAGATGCCCCTGCGCGATGCCCTGACCGTCGAGGCGCGGCGCGCGGCGAGCGAACCGCAGCGTGAAGCGTCCTGGCTCTACGCCCGCGACATCGTCGACGGCATCATCGACAATGCCGAAGAGATCGACGAACAGATCGAGACGTACGCCCAGGGCTGGACGCTCGCCCGGATGCCCGCCGTCGACCGCGCGATCCTCCGGATCGGCGTGTGGGAGGTACTCTTCAACGACGAGATCCCCGCCGCCGTCGCGATCGACGAAGCGGTTGAATCAGCCAAGACCCTGTCGACCGACGATTCGGCCGGTTTCGTCAACGGACTGCTCGGTAAGATCGCGCAGGCAAACGGCTAGTCGCTGCCTCTGAACGCCCGCCCATCGCATCCGTTGTGATCGGGTGGGCGTTCTGCTGTTGACGGCCCACTACCGCGAGCCGGCGTTCGCGTGGCCGAGCGCGGCGAATACACCGCGCCTGCTCGACCGCAGCCTCAAATCGGCTGGCTGACCGGCGTGCGGTCGAGCAGCTTCACGATGCCGGTGACCGCCGCCCGGCCTGCCCGGTTCGCGCCGATCGTCGACGACGACGGGCCGTACCCGACGAGGTGCACACGACGATCGGACGCCACGGCCGTGCCGTCCATCACGATGCCTCCACCCGGCTGGCGCAGATGCAGCGGGGAGAGGTGATCGAGTGCTGCGCGGAACCCGGTGGCCCAGAGAATCACATCCGCCCGCTGGAAGGAGCCGTCGGCGAGGCGGACGCCCCCGGGTTCGATCGAGGCGAACATCGGATGCCGCTCCAGCACACCGCGTGACGCCGCTGCGCGCAGCGCGGGTGTCCAGATCAACCCGGTGACCGACACGACGCTCTGCGGCGGAAGGCCCTGCCTGACCCTTTCCTCGACGAGGGCGACGGCGTCGGAGCCGGCTGCGCTGTCGAACTCCGCCTCACGCCAGACCGGTTCGCGCCGGGTGAACCAGGTCGTCGTCGCCACCACCGAAATCTCATCCAGCAGCTGCACAGCCGAGATACCGCCGCCGACCACGACGACGTGCCTGCCGGCGAATTCCTCTTTCGACACATAGTCGGCAACGTGAAGCTGGCGCCCACGGAAGCTCGACTGGCCCGGATAGAGCGGCCAGAACGGGCGGGTCCAGGTGCCGGTGGCGTTGATCACGGCGCGCGCCGACCAGCTGCCGGCATCCGTCTCTACACGCAGGCGCCCGTCCGGATCCTCGTTCTCGCGACGAACACCGGTCGCCCGGACCGGCCGCACGATGGCGAGGCCGAGTTCGCGCTCGTAGCGGTCGAAGTACCCGGTCAGGAACTCCGAACTCGGCTGGGTCGGGTCGACGTCCGGTTTCGGGATGCCGGGAAGGTCGCTGATCCCGTTCACCGTCGCCATCACCAGGCTCTTCCAGCGGTGTCGCCAGGCGCCGCCCGGTCCGTCCTCCGCGTCCAGGACGACGTAGCGGCGTGCATCCGTCGTCACGTCGTTCCCGGCGGGGGTGAATCCGCGCCGCTGCAGGTGATACGCGGCTGAAAGCCCCGCCTGCCCGGCCCCGATCACGACGACGTCCGCGTCGATCGGCGTTGGGGTGGGGGAGTCGGGAGTCACACCCACCTGTAACGCCGAGCGCGCGGAAGTCCTTCCCGCCGTTCCCTCCCGGTCTTCCGCGCACAACTCCGCCACACCGCAGCACCCCGCACCGCGCGCATCCGAAGATCCGCGGACAACCCCCGCCGCCACCGCCGCCCAGACGGAGTTGTGCGCACCGCACCAGGAACGCCCGAACCGGCTGGTAAGGTGGAGGAACCCGACAACCTTTAAAGCCGTCCAGAGAGACGGAGAAGGGAGTCAGCATATGAGTGCGCGCGTCGTACTTCAGCAGGCTGACATCGCCCGAGCGCTGACCCGGATCTCACACGAGATCCTGGAGTCCAACCGAGGCGCAGACGACCTCGTCCTCCTCGGAATACCGACCCGCGGCGTGCTCCTCGCCGACCGCATCGCAGGCATCATCTCCGAGATCACCGGCACGCCGATGGAAGCCGGGTCGCTCGACGTGACCATGTACCGGGATGACCTGGCGAAGCATCCGACCCGGACACCGGCGCCCACACGCATCCCCGCATCCGGCATCGACGGCAAGACCGTGATCCTCGTCGATGACGTGCTCTACTCGGGTCGCACCATCCGGGCCGCCCTCGACGCGATCAACGACATCGGCCGCCCCCGCGCCGTGCGCCTCGCAGCGCTTGTCGATCGGGGCCATCGGGAACTCCCCATCCGCCCGGACTACGTCGGCAAGAACCTCCCGAGTGCACAGACCGAGCGCATCAACGTGCGGCTCGCGGAACTCGACGGCGCCGACCTGGTCTCGATCGATTCGGCGGCCAGCTGATGCGTCACCTGCTATCCACCCGTGACCTCGACCAGGAATCAGCGGTACGGCTGCTCGACGTCGCAGAAGACATGGCTGACACCCAGCAGCGTGAAGTCAAGAAGCTGCCAACGCTGCGCGGCAAGACCGTCGTCAACCTCTTCTTCGAGGACTCCACCCGCACGAGGATCTCGTTCGAAGCCGCCTCCAAGCGCCTGTCAGCGGACGTCATCAACTTCAGCGCCAAAGGATCAAGCGTCTCGAAGGGCGAGAGCCTCAAGGACACAGCGCAGACTCTGCAGGCGATGGGCGCCGACGCCGTCGTCATCCGTCACCCCGCATCCGGCGCCCCCCAGACCCTGGCGACGAGCGGCTGGATCGACGCCGGCATCCTCAACGCCGGCGACGGAACGCACGAGCACCCGACGCAGGCGCTGCTCGACGCGTTCACCATCCGCAAACGGGTGCACGGAATCGCCTCCCGCGGCAGAAACCTCGACGGACTGTCCGTCACCATCGTCGGCGACATCCTGCACTCCCGGGTCGCCCGGTCCAACGTGTGGCTGCTGACGACACTCGGTGCCACCGTCACCCTCGTCGCGCCGCCAACGCTCGTCCCCGTCGATACCCGGGCCTGGCCGGTGACCATCAGCTACGACCTCGACGAGGCACTCGCTGCGGGCCCGGATGTCGTGATGATGCTCCGGATCCAGGGCGAACGGATGCGTGACGCCTTCTTCCCCAACAGCCGCGAGTATTCGAGACGCTGGGGACTCGACGACGGGCGGCTGCACAGGTTGGATCCGACTACCATTGTCATGCACCCCGGGCCAATGAACCGGGGCCTCGAAATCTCCGCTGCTGCCGCCGACTCACCCATGTCCACCGTGCGTGAACAGGTCACCAACGGGGTTTCCGTGCGGATGGCCGCACTGTACCTGCTGCTTTCCGGCGATCGGGAGAACTGAGAAATGACCAACACCTACCTGATTTCCGGCGCCGCTTTACCAGACGGAACACGAACCGACATTGTGCTCAGGGACGGCGTGCTCGCCGAGCTCGGCACCGGGCTCTCCGCTGCGGGCGCCCAGCGGATCGACGCAGACGGCCTCGTCGCACTCCCCGGCCTCGTCGACCTGCACACGCACCTCCGCGAGCCCGGCTACGAGCAGAGCGAGACGGTGCTCACCGGCACCCAGGCCGCAGCGGCCGGCGGCTTCACGGCCGTCTTCGCCATGGCGAACACCTCGCCGGTCGCCGACACCGCAGGGGTCGTCGAGCAGGAACTCTCCCTGGGGGAGCAGGCGGGCTACGCGACCGTGCAGCCGATCGGCGCCGTGACCGTCGGCCTCGCCGGTGAACAGCTCGCCGAGCTCGGCGCGATGGCGTCATCGCGCGCCCGGGTTCGGGTGTTCTCCGACGACGGCGCCTGCGTCTGGGACCCGGTACTCATGCGCCGCGCGCTCGAATACGTGAAATCCTTCGACGGCGTCATCGCCCAGCACGCCCAGGAGCCACGGCTCACTGTTGGGGCCCAGATGAACGAGGGCGCCGTCTCCGGTGAGCTCGGCCTGACCGGCTGGCCGGCGGTCGCCGAGGAGTCGATCATCGCCCGCGATGTCCTCCTCGCCGAACATGTCGGCTCGAGCCTGCACATCTGCCACGTTTCCACGGCCGGGTCCGTCGACGTGCTGCGCTGGGCGAAAGCTCGCGGAATCCGCGTCACCGCCGAGGTCACGCCGCACCACCTGCTTCTCGACGAGGAACTCGTCCGCAGTTTCGACGCCCGCTACAAGGTCAACCCGCCGCTCCGCCGCCGGGAGGACGTGCTCGCGCTCCGTGAAGCGCTGGCCGACGGCACCATCGACATCGTCGCCACCGATCATGCACCCCACCCGGTGGAGAACAAGGACTGCGAGTGGGATGCCGCAGCGAACGGGATGGTCGGCCTCGAGTCCGCACTCAGCGTCGTCCACGCATCCGTTGTGCAGACCGGCCAGCTGAACTGGACCGACGTCGCCCGCGTGCTCTCCTCCGAGCCCGCGCGAATCGGACGGATCACCAGCCACGGGCAGGGTCTCGTCGTCGGAGCTCCCGGGCACGTGACCGTGTACGACCCGTCGGCCAGCCGCGCCTTCGGCACGGCCGACCTCGCCGGGAAAGGCGTGAACTCCCCGTACCTCGGTCGGACGCTACCCGGCCGAGTGATCGCGACCTTCCACTCGGGTTTCGCGACCGTCCTCGACGGGCAACTCCGCCCGGCAGACGAAGTCGCCGGATCCGCCGAACAGAGGATGGCCGCCCGTGTCTGAACGCCTGATCCCCGCTGCTCTCGTCCTCGCGTTCCTCGCCCTCCTGCTCCTCGGCATGTGGCTCGCCTGGCGCGCCCGGTCACGTCGTGATGCCGGCGTCGCCGCAGGGCAGCCGCTCCCCGCAGACGGCATCCACCCGATCCTCACGACCGACGTGCTCTATGTCGCGACCACGAAAGCCGGGCAGCCGCTCGAACGGCTCGCCATCCGCGGGCTCGCGTTCCGCGCCCGTGGTGAGCTCACCCTCGCCGAGGAGGGTGTCGTCCTCACCGTCCCCGGCCAGGACCCGATCTTCCTCGCGTCTGCCCAGCTCCGGTCTGCGCAACCGGCAACCTGGACCATCGACCGCGTGGTCGAGTCCGACGGGCTGATCGCCCTCGCGTGGCGCTCGGACGAGACGGATGTCGACAGCTACCTCCGCGTGATCGACCCGCCACAGCACAGCCGCGTCCTTTCCACCCTTTCGACCCTGATCCCCGCGCCGGCCCGCCCAGCGTTCACGGATTCCACGACCTCCACTGAGAGCGAGAAATAATGAGCAGCTCACCTTTCGGTTCGGCGACACCAGCCGTCCTCGTCCTCGAGGACGGAAGCCGCTACGTCGGCCGCGCCTACGGCGCCACCGGCAAGACCCTCGGCGAGGCCGTGTTCGCGACCGGGATGACCGGGTACCAGGAGACACTCACCGACCCGTCGTACGCCGGGCAGATCGTCCTGATGACCGCACCGCACATCGGTAACACCGGCGTCAACCAGGAGGACATGGAGTCGAAGCAGATCTGGGTCGCCGGTTTCGTCGTGCGTGACCCGTCTCGTGTCGTCTCCAACTTCCGGGCCGAGGACAGCCTCGACAACGATCTGAGCACGAGCAGCGTCGTCGGCATCAGCAACATCGACACCCGCGCCGTAACCCGGCACATCCGCGACAAGGGCGCCATGCGCGCCGGAATCTTCTCGGGCGAGTTCTTCGAGCTCTCCGAGGGGGACCAGCTGGATCAGGTGCGCCAGGGCGCGCCGATGACCGGCATGAACCTCTCCCACGACGTCTCCACGATCGACCCGTACGAAGTACCGGCGCAGGGTGAACGGGTCGGTCGCGTTGCCGTTCTCGACCTCGGCATCAAGAAGTCGACGGTGAACTACCTGTCCGAACGGGGCTTCGACGTGCTCGTGCTGCCGCAGAACGTGACAGCGGAGCACGTGCTCTCGCTCAACCCGGACGCGCTGTTCTTCTCCAACGGACCCGGCGACCCTGCAGCATCCGATGACCACGTCACCCTGCTCCGTGAGGTGATGCGGGCCGACGTCCCGTACTTCGGTATCTGCTTCGGCAACCAGCTCCTCGGCCGCGCCCTCGGCTTCGGCACATACAAGTTGCCGTTCGGGCACCGCGGCATCAACCAGCCGGTACTGGAGAAGGCGACAGGCAAGGTCGAGATCACCTCACAGAACCACGGTTTCGCCGTCGACCTGCCGATCGAAGGCGAGCACCAGTCGCCAGAGGGCTTCGGCCGCGTCACCGTCAGCCACTACAGCCTCAACGACCAGGTCGTCGAAGGACTCGCCTGCCTCGACATTCCCGCGTTCAGCGTGCAGTACCACCCGGAGGCGGCCGCAGGGCCGAACGACGCCAACCACCTCTTCGACCGTTTCCGTGACCTTGTCATCTCGAACCGGTCCAACACAGCAGGAGACAACAACTAATGCCAAAGCGCGACGATATTTCCAGCGTCCTTGTCATCGGCTCAGGTCCGATCGTCATCGGCCAGGCGGCCGAATTCGACTACTCAGGCACCCAGGCATGCCGTGTTCTCCGTGAAGAGGGCGTCCGCGTCATCCTCGTGAACTCGAACCCGGCCACGATCATGACCGATCCCGACTTCGCCGACGCCACATACATCGAACCGATCACCTGGGAAGTCCTCGAGACCATCATCGCGAAGGAGAAGCCGGATGCCATCCTGCCCACTCTCGGCGGCCAGACGGCACTGAACGCAGCGATCCAGCTGCACGAGCACGGCATCCTGGAGAAGTACGATGTCGAACTGATCGGCGCGAACTTCGAGGCGATCAACAAGGGTGAAGACCGCCAGATCTTCAAGGACCTCGTTCTCGAGTGCGGCGCTGACGTCGCCAAGTCGTACATCGCGCACACCGTCGATGAAGCCGTCGGTTTCGCCGAGGACCTCGGCTACCCCCTCGTCATCCGGCCGTCGTTCACCATGGGCGGACTCGGTTCAGGCTTCGCCTACACCCGCGACGAACTCGTGCGCATGGTCACCGACGGCCTGCACCAGAGCCCGACCACCGAGGTCCTGCTCGAGGAGTCGATCCTCGGCTGGAAGGAATACGAGCTCGAGCTCATGCGCGACACGGCCGACAACACCGTCGTCGTCTGCTCCATCGAGAACGTCGACCCGGTCGGCGTGCACACCGGTGATTCGATCACCGTCGCCCCGGCTCTCACCCTCACCGACCGCGAGTACCAGAAGCTCCGCGACATCGGCATCGACATCATCCGCGCCGTCGGCGTCGACACCGGCGGCTGCAACATCCAGTTCGCCATCGACCCGGCGGACGGCCGCATCATCGTCATCGAAATGAACCCGCGGGTGTCACGATCGAGCGCCCTGGCGTCGAAGGCGACGGGATTCCCGATCGCGAAGATCGCCGCCAAGCTCGCGATCGGCTACCACCTCGACGAGATCCCGAACGACATCACGAAGGTGACGCCGGCAAGCTTCGAGCCGACGCTCGACTACGTCGTCGTCAAGGTTCCGCGGTTCGCCTTCGAGAAGTTCCCCGCTGCGGATGCCACGCTCACCACCACCATGAAGTCCGTCGGCGAGGCGATGGCCATCGGCCGGAACTTCGCGACGGCGCTGCAGAAGGCGCTGCGATCACTCGAGAAACGCGGCTCGAGCTTCCACTGGGGTGAGGAGAACCGCTCGGTCGAAGAACTCCTCAAGGTTGCCGCCGTCCCGACCGACGGCCGGATCGTCGTCGTGCAGCAGGCCCTGCGCCTCGGCGCGACTCCCGAGCAGCTGTTCGAGGCCACGAAGATCGATCCATGGTTCCTCGACCAGATCGTGTTGATCAACGAGGTCGCCGATTACATCCGGGATGCCGCCAGGCTCGACACCGACGTGCTCACCACCGCGAAGAACCACGGCTTCTCCGACGTGCAGATCGGACAGCTCCGCGGATTCGGCGAGGCCGAAGTACGTGAGGTCCGCCACATCCTCGACGTGCGCCCCGTGTTCAAGACCGTCGACACCTGCGCGGGGGAGTTCCCTGCGCTCACGCCGTACCACTACTCCAGCTACGACCAGGAGACGGAGGTCACCCCGTCCGACCGCCGCAAGGTCGTCATCCTCGGCTCAGGGCCGAACCGGATCGGCCAGGGAATCGAATTCGACTACTCCTGCGTCCACGCCTCGTTTGCACTGCGCGACGCCGGGTTCGAGACGATCATGATCAACTGCAACCCGGAGACCGTCTCGACGGACTACGACACCAGCGACCGGCTCTACTTCGAACCGCTGACCCTCGAGGACGTCCTTGAGGTGATCCACGCCGAGAGCGCCGCCGGCGAGCTCGTCGGCGTCGTCGTGCAGCTCGGCGGGCAGACCGCCCTTGGTCTCGCCGCCGGACTCAAGGCCGCAGGCATCCCGATCCTGGGAACCACACCGGAGGCGATCAACTCCGCTGAGGAGCGCGGCGAATTCTCGACGATCCTCGACAACGCCGGGCTGCTCGCCCCGAAGAACGGCACGGCAACCGAAGTGAACGGCGCCGTCACGATCGCAGAAGACATCGGCTACCCCGTACTCGTCCGGCCCAGCTTCGTGCTCGGCGGCCGCGGAATGGAGATCGTCTACGACAGTGCATCCCTCCGGGACTACTTCCTCCGGATGGATGATCAGGGCATCATCGGCCCCCAGCATCCGCTGCTGGTGGACCGGTTCCTCGACGACGCCATCGAAATCGACGTCGACGCACTCTACGACGGAACCGAACTGTACATCGGCGGCGTGATGGAGCACATCGAAGAGGCCGGCATCCACTCCGGCGACTCGAGCTGCACCCTGCCCCCGATCTCTCTCGGCCGTACCCAGATCGACCAGGTACGCGACGCGACGCTCGCCATCGCGAAGGGCATCGGCGTGCAGGGGCTGCTCAACGTTCAGTTCGCCATCGGTGCAGGGATCCTCTACGTGCTTGAAGCGAACCCGAGGGCGTCCCGCACCGTGCCGTTCGTCTCCAAGGCGCTCGGTATCCCGCTGGCGAAGGCCGCCTCGCTCGTGATGACCGGCGCGACCATCGCCGAACTCAAGGAGTCCGGTCTGCTGCCCCCGGTCGACGGGTCACGCGTCCCGATGGACTCCCCGGTCTCCGTGAAGGAAGCCGTTCTGCCGTTCAAGCGTTTCCGGACGAAGGACGGCCGGATCGTCGACTCCATCCTCGGCCCGGAGATGCGGTCGACCGGTGAGGTCATGGGAATCGACAAGAACTTCCCACGCGCCTTCGCCAAGAGCCAGACGGCGGCGTACGGCGGCATCCCCCTCACCGGTTCCGTATTCGTCTCGGTCTCCGACCGCGACAAGCGTTCCATCGTCCTGCCGATCCTCCGTCTCCAGGAGTTCGGTTACGAGATCCTCGCCACGGTGGGTACAGCAGAGATCCTCAACCGCAACGGCATCTCAGCGCGGACCGTCCGCAAGTTCAGCGAAGGGGACGAGTCCGAGCTGGGCGAACCGTCGATCGTCGAGCTGATCAACCGCCACGAGGTCGACATCGTCATCAACACCCCGTCCGGCCGCAGCGGCCGGGCAGACGGGTACGAGATCCGAGCCGCCGCCGTTGCCGAAGACAAGCCACTGTTCACCACCATCGCTGAGCTCACTGCGGCGGTCGCCTCGATCGAAGCGGTGCGCAACGGCTTCGAGGTCCGCTCACTCCAGGAGTACGCCGAGGACCGGGCGCTGCGCGCATGACGCTCGGTTTCGCCAATCGCCTGGCCGGCGTTTTCGCCGGCCAGGGCAGGCTGTGTGTCGGCATCGACCCGCACGCCTGGCTCCTGTCGGAGTGGAACCTTCCGGACAACGCAGCGGGCGCGCGGGAGTTCGGGTTGCGCGTCGTCGACGCCGCCGCCGGGCTCGCCGGCATCGTCAAACCCCAGGTGGCCTTCTTCGAACGCTTCGGTTCCCGCGGTTTCGACGCGCTCGAACAGGTGATCCGGGACGCGCGTGACCGCGGCATCCTCGTGATCGCAGACGCCAAACGCGGCGACGTCGGTTCCAGCGTCGACGCCTACGGGGAGACCTGGCTTGGCGGCGGATCACCCCTTGAGTCGGATGCGGTCACGCTGAACCCGTTCCAGGGGGTCGGCGCGCTGTCGGGCCCGTTCGCGCTGGCCGAGAGCAACGGGAAGGGCGTCTTCGTTCTCGCCGCCACCTCGAACCCGGAGGGGATCGCCGGTCAGAAGGCGAAACTGGCCTCCGGCCAGACCGTGGCGCGGAGTATCCTCGACGAGGTGACCACGTGGAATACAGCGCACACGACCGGGCTGCTCGGCAACGTCGGCGTGGTCCTCGGGGCGACCCTCGACCTCTCCGGTTTCGAACTCGGCAGTGTCCCCATCCCGGCGCCACCGGTGTTGGCACCGGGATTCGGCCACCAGGGCGCATCCGTCTCAGAACTGAAAACCATCTACGGGGACCTCGCCGACGGCGTGATCGTCTCCGAGTCCCGTGCACTCCTTGCGGCAGGTCCTGGTGGCATCCGCCAGGCCATCGCCGCCCGAGCAGAAGAGGTGAGGCTCGCCAGTGGCTGAACCGACCGACCGAACACCACCAGAGGTTGACCGCGTCGCGGCCTCACGCGCCGCCGTCGAAGCCCGCCGCGCCCGTGCGGCCCTGAAAAACGCCATCGCGGACGGCTCGGTTACCGCGCTGTCCGTCCTGGACGACGGGCTGGAGAACCCGGAGGGCGTCGCAGGCCGCATGCGGGTCACGGACTTCCTGCTGAGCGTCCCGGCCATCGGCCGGACGAAGCTTGCCCGCATCCTCGAGGACCTGGGGATCTCTCCTTCCAAACGGATCGGCGGTCTCGGCCACAACCAGCGTGTCCGCCTGCGCACCTTCATCATCGATCGGGAGGCTCGGAACCGCGGCAGGCGAAAGAGCCGCCTCGTCGTTCTCGCCGGCCCAACAGCTGTCGGCAAGGGGACGGTGGCCACGCACATCCGTGAGAATTACCCGGACGTGCTGCTGTCGGTTTCAGCGACGACCCGAGCCCCCCGGCCGGGAGAGGTCGAAGGTGTGAACTACTTCTTCGTCGACGACCAGGAATTCGACAGGCTCATCGCCGATCACGAGCTGCTCGAGCACGCGACGGTCCACAACGCCTACCGTTACGGCACACCACGCGCTCCGATCGAGAGGGCGCTCAGCCACGGCAACAGCGTTTTGCTCGAGATCGACATCCAGGGCGCACGGCAGGTGCGTGAGGCCATGCCGGAGGCGACTCTTGTCTTCCTCCTGCCGCCGAGCTGGGACGAACTCGTCCGCCGTCTGGTCGGCCGGGGGACCGAAGGCGCCGAGGAACGCGAACGCCGTCTCAGCACCGCGAAGCACGAATTGGCGGCCCAAAACGAGTTCGATTACCGGGTCGTGAACCGCACCGTGGCCGAAGCGGCCCGGGAGGTCGTAGACTTGATGCAGACTCGCGGCCCGTCAGCTGCCCTCAAGGCGTGACTCGCGCCGCCGACAGACCTCTGTTTCTTCAATCCGCAACACACGAGGAGTGTGACTTCAGTTATGGCTGAAAAGCCCAAGGGAATCATTGACCCGCCCATCGACGACCTGCTTTCCAAGGTCGACTCCAAGTACGCTCTGGTGATCTTCGCTTCCAAGCGTGCCCGCCAGATCAACGACTACTACTCCGACCTGCACGAAGGCAGCCTCTTCGACAACGTCGGCCCGCTCGTCGACTCACACGTCGAAGACAAGCCGCTCTCCGTCGCACTCCACGAAATCAACGAGGACAAGCTCGTCCTGCGTCCCATCGTCGAGTAACACATCGTCACCCCGATGACAGGTTCTCTGAATGTCGTTGTCGGCATAACGGGTGGCATCGCCGCATACAAAGCGGTCGGTGTCATCCGTTCTTTCGTTCTCGCGGGGCATCGGGTCCAGGTGGTCGCCACCCAGGGTGCGCTCCGATTCGTCGGCAGGCCGACCCTCGAAGCAATTTCACGCAACCCGGTGCACACCGAACTCTACGAAGGTGTCGCTGAAGTACGCCACGTCGCCATCGGCCAGGCCGCTGATCTCATCGTCATCGCCCCGGCGACGGCGAACACGATCGCCCGTCTCGCCTCAGGCCTCGCCGACGACCTGCTGGGCAACACGGTGCTCGCCAGCACCGCTCCGGTGGTGATCGCTCCAGCGATGCACACCGAGATGTGGCAGAACCCGGCCACCCAGGCCAACATCGCCACCCTGCGCTCCCGCGGGGTCACGGTCGTCGGACCGGCGAGCGGCCAGCTCACCGGCACAGACTCCGGGCCAGGCCGGATGGAAGAACCCGAGACGATCGTGCAGGCAGCTCTCGCCGCCGTGAGACCTGCCGGGGACCTCACCGGTACCCGCATCGTGATCACGGCAGGCGGAACCCGCGAAGCGCTCGACCCGGTCCGGTTCCTCGGCAACCGCTCCAGTGGCAAACAGGGTGTCGCTCTCGCGACCGCGGCGGTTCGCCGCGGCGCCTCGGTGACCCTCATCGCCTCCCACCTCGACGTGACCCCGCCAGACGGGGTCACCCTGGTTTCCGCGCCGAGCGCCACTGAGCTCCAGCACGCCGTGACGGATGCCGCCGGCGCGGCAGACATCATCATCATGGCTGCCGCTGTCTCCGACTACCGGCCGGCCGAGGTTCGTGACACCAAAATCAAGAAGGGGGACACCGGGAACGAACTCACCCTTCGACTCGTGCAGAACCCCGACATCCTGGCTGGGCTCGCAGCATCCGCCCGGCCGGACCAGGTCATCGTCGGCTTCGCCGCTGAGACGGCGCCCGCAGAGGACGAGCTGCTCGCGCTCGGCCGGGCGAAGCTCGAGCGCAAGGGATGCGACTTCCTCGTGGTCAACCGGGTCGGCTGGAACGAGGGCTTCGCACTCGACACCAACACGGTCGTCGTGCTCGCGAGGGGCGGAAAGCTCGCCTTGGAAGCATCCGGCAGCAAATTGGAGGTCGCCGATCGGATCCTCGACGCCGTGACCGGTCACGTACCTGCACCGGTGGCCTGACCACCGCGCGCGCCGGGCTCCCACCGTCGCGGCGATATAGTGGGAAAGGCTCTCACAGCCGCAGGATGTCAGTGGTCGAAGCGACACTGAACTGCGGGAAGCCCTCCCGAACCCTTGTTTTCGCCCCGTACCTTATGGAGTTGGTATGACGCATCTGCGCCTGTTTACCTCGGAATCCGTCACTGAAGGGCACCCGGACAAAGTCTGCGACCAGATCTCAGACAGCATCCTGGATGCCATGCTCGAACAGGACCCGGACAGCCGCGTTGCCGTCGAAACCCTCGTCACCACCGGTCTCGTGCACGTTGCCGGTGAGGTCACAACCGAGGCATACGTCGAGATTCCGGCACTGATCCGCGAGCTCGTCACCTCGATCGGCTACAACCACTCCGACGTCGGCTTCGACGGCGCCTCCTGCGGCGTCTCCGTCTCGATCGGGCAGCAGTCCCCTGACATCGCACAGGGAGTCGATGACGCCTTCGAATCCCGTGAACTGGCCAGCTCCGACACGCTCGATCACCAGGGTGCGGGAGACCAGGGGATCATGTTCGGCTTCGCGACGACCGAGACCCCGCAGCTCATGCCGGTGCCCGGCTGGATCGCACACCGTCTCGCTGAACGGCTCTCCGCCGTGCGCAAGTCAGGCGAACTCGGTTACCTCCGTCCTGACGGCAAAACTCAGGCGACGATCGGTTACGACGGAATCACGCCGCGCAGCGTCGAAACCGTTGTACTCTCCACCCAGCACGAGGACGGGATCGCCCTCGACCGGTTGCGCGCAGACATCGAGGAGCTCGTCATCCGCCCGGTCCTCGACGGTGTGGACCTCGACACATCCAACGTGAACTTCCTGATCAACCCCACCGGTCGTTTCGTCATCGGAGGCCCTGCCGGCGACGCGGGGCTCACCGGCCGCAAGATCATCATCGACACCTACGGCGGAGCCGCCCGCCACGGCGGCGGAGCGTTCAGCGGCAAGGATCCATCGAAAGTCGACCGCTCGGCCGCCTACGCGATGCGCTGGGTGGCCAAGAACGCGGTCGCAGCGGGCTTCGCCGACAAGCTCGAAGTGCAGGTCGCCTATGCGATCGGCAAGGCCGCACCGGTCGGGTTGTATGTGGAGACCTTCGGTACCGCGAAGGTGTCAGAGGAGACGATCGTCGACGCCATCCGTGAGGTCTTCGATCTGCGGCCGGCAGCCATCGTCCGTGACCTCGATCTGAAGCGACCGATCTACGCCGCCACCGCCGCGTACGGGCATTTCGGCCGGGAGTTGCCCGACTTCACCTGGGAACGGCTCGACAAGGTCTCGGACCTGCGAAGCGCCGCACGACTCTGAGTTGCCGGAAGCGGACGTTGATCAGAGGCGTGACATGACCGAAGGCACCGGGGTGGCACGCCCCGCCGGGCGGTCTGCCACGACGGCCCGCGTGATCCTCGATTCGCCACTTCCGCAACTCGATCACCTCTTCGACTACCGGATCCCTGAGGAACTCGCCGACGAAGCACTGCCCGGCGTGCGTGTGACGGTGCCTCTGCGCTCCGCGGGACGGGTCGCCCGCGGGTACATCGTGGAAACGGTCGACGCCTCCGACGGATTCGACGGTGAACTGAGCCCACTCGACTCCGTCGTCTCAGCGGTCCCCGTGCTCACCCCCGAGGTGTGGGCGCTGGCAAGGAAAGCCGCCGACCGTGCGGCAGGCGGCGCCGGCGACATCCTGCGGCTAGCGATCCCGGCCAGGCAGGTGCGGGTGGAGAAGACCTGGCAACGCTCGCAGGAGGAAACCCGCTCCGCGTCCCCTGCGCCTGTCGCACCGGCGATCGACGGATACGGACCAGAGGTATCTGACCTCCTCGCCGCACACCAGCGCGTCGCCCTCGACGTGATCCCGCAGGTCGTCCGGCTTGAATCCGGAACCTGGGTCGGGCGCTGGGCGGTGACGCTGGCGCAGGCCGCCGCCCGCACGATCGCCGCGGGGGAGAGCGCGATCCTCGCCGTGCCCGATTACCGCGACAGCGACCAGTTATTCGCCGCGCTCGGGGAATACCTCCCACCGGATCGGATAACCAGGGTCGACGCCTCCCAGCCCAACGCGGACCGGTACCGGGCTTTCCTCGACTGCCTGACCGACATCCCGAGAGCGATCCTCGGCAACCGGTCCGCCGTGTACGCGCCGGCAGCATCCCTCGGGCTCCTTGCCCTCTTCGACGACGGTGACCCGCTGTACTCAGAACCGCTCAGCCCATACGTTCACGCGAGGGACGCGGCGCTCATCCGTCAGCAGCAGTCGGGAGCCGCTCTCGTTCTCGCCGGGCACACCCGAAGCGTCGACGCGCAACGACTGGTCGAGATCGGCTGGCTCGAAGCCGCCGCCCCGGAACGCGCAGCGACCCCACGGGTCCTCATCACCGCGAAAGCCGACCACGAAGACGCCGTCGCCGTCACCGCGCGCATCCCGTCGATGGCATGGCGGCAGGCGAAAGAAGCGATCGCCAGCGGCCCGGTGCTGGTGCAGGTCGCACGGCCCGGCTATGCCCCCGTCGTCGCCTGCGCCACCTGCTCATCAGCGGCGAGATGCGGCACGTGCGCCGGCCCCCTCGGTATCGCCGGCGCCGGCGCCGCTCCCTCCTGCACCCTGTGCGGGGCGATCGCCGCCGGATGGACCTGCCCGACCTGCGAAGGCACAAAGCTGCGCCTCGTGACGCGCGGCACGGGTCGCACCGCCGAAGAGCTCGGCCGGGCGTTCCCCGGTGTCCCTGTCCTCATCTCCGACGGCGAACGACAGGTCACAGCCGTCGACGCGAGGCCGGCGCTCGTCATAGCAACGCGCGGAGCGGAGCCGGTGGCGGCCGGTGGGTACGCGGCGGTCCTCCTGCTCGACGGCGACCGGATGCTCGCCGCCGAACACCTGCGCATCGGCGAGGACTGCCTGCGCTGGTGGTCGAACGCCGCCGCTCTCGCCCGCCAGGGGGCGCCCGTTGTCCTCACCGGCGTCACGGGGGACCTCGCCCGCGCACTCGCCACCTGGACCCAGCCGGCATTCGCGCACGCCGAACTCGAGGACCGTCGCGCCCTGCGGTTCCCGCCTGCCGTCCGCGCGGCATCCGTCTCAGGAGACGCAACCGCCGTCGCGGAGGCCCTCGCCGAGGTCCGCGACCTGCCCGGCGCCAACATCCTCGGTCCGACCCCCACCGACGACGGGGTCCGGGCGATCCTCCGGCTCGACTACGGGCAGGCCGGTGAGGCCGCGCGGCTGCTCCGCGGCGCCGTCGTCAGGAACGCCACACGACGACGCAAGGCGCCGCAGGGCAAGGCCGGTTACCGCCCGCCACCTACACTGAAAGTCCGCTTCGACGACCCGGAGATTCTGTCATGACCACCCGCAACACCCGGCTCGGACTCGCATGAAACTCGTCTTCGCAGGCACCCCAGACGTTGCCGTGCCCAGCCTCCAGCGCCTCCTGGCGAGCGGCCACGAGACCGTCGCCGTCCTCACCCGGGAGGACGCCCCGCTGGGGCGGAAGCGCGTCCTCACCCCGTCGCCGGTCGCGCGGGCCGCCGACGACGCAGGCGTACCCGTGATCAAAGCCAACAGGCTCACAGACGACGTCACCGCGACCATCAGCGGTCTCGATGCCGACCTGGGGGTCATCGTCGCGTACGGCGGCCTGCTCCGTGAGCCACTGCTGTCGGCCCCGAAGCACGGCTGGATCAACCTGCACTTCTCGCTGCTGCCCGCCTGGCGAGGCGCTGCGCCCGTGCAGCATGCGCTGCTCGCCGGGGACACACTCACCGGCGCGAGCGTCTTCCAGCTCGTCCGCGAGCTCGACGCCGGCGCGCTGTTCGGTGTTCTCGAGCGCCCGATCGACGCGGATGCCACCGCCGGGACGCTCCTCGCCGAGCTTGCCGAGTCTGGCGCCGGTTTCCTGTCAGGCATCGTCGACGACATCGGGAACGGCTCAGCACGCGCGACCCCTCAGGTCGGCCAGGCGACCCTCGCGCCGAAACTGCGCATCGAGGACGGCCGGCTGGACTGGACAGCGCCAGCGGAGACGGTCTACAACCGGTTCCGCGGCGTCACACCGGAGCCCGGCGCCCACACCACCATCGGCGGCACCCGCTTCAAGATCCTCCACGCCAGGCCGGCGCCAGGGGGAACGCTCCCAGCGGGTACCGTCGACCGCATCGACGGTCGCATCCTCATCGGCACCGGGACGTCGGCCCTCGAACTTCTGCGGGTCCAGCCGGCCGGCAAGCCGGCCATGGCCGCATCCGACTGGTGGCGAGGACTCAGCCACGACCAGCCCATCCGGGCAGAGTAGGTAACCCCGATGACTCCTGCACAGAAGCCAGCGCCGACGTTCGTCCAGCCAGCGAGGCGCATCGCCTACGACGTGCTCGCAGCGGTGAGCACCGACGACGCGTACGCGAACCTGCTCCTGCCGACGCTCATCGCCAGAGCAGCCCTCAACACAGCTGACGCCGGCCTCGCCACCGAACTGACCTACGGCACCCTCCGCCTGCGCGGTTACTACGACCGGGTGATCGCGCTGGCCGCCGGCCGGGATGTCAGCCAGATCGACACCGGCATCCTCGACGTCCTCCGTCTCGGCGCGCACCAGCTCCTCGCCACTCGCGTCGCACCGCACGCGGCCGTCAACGAGTCCGTTGCGCTCGCCCGCATGGTCGGATCCCGCTCGGCCGTCGGGTTCACGAACGGTGTGCTCAGAACCATTTCACGGTCAACGCCCGAAGAGTGGCGCGAACGTGTGCTTGCCGCGGCGAAGAACGCCGACGACAGGCTTGCCGCCGATTACGCCCACCCGGCGTGGATTCTCCGCGCCCTCCGGCAGGCCCTCGCTCTCGAGGGCCGCGCCGTCGAGCTCCCCGAGCTGCTCGCCGCAGACAATCAGGCCCCCAGGGTGAACCTGATCGCTCTCCCCGGCCTGGCCGAAGTGCCCGATGGCGCCGACACGAACCGGTACTCGCCGTTCGGCTTCACGCTCTCCGGTGGGGATCCGGATGCCGCCATCCGGCATGAGAACGGCCGCCTCCGCGTTCAGGACGAAGGTTCACAACTCGCGGCTCTCGCGCTCAGTCGGGCTCGGCCGGTGACCGCCGGGGAGCGCTGGCTCGATCTCTGCGCCGGCCCTGGCGGCAAGACCGCACTGCTCGGCGCTGAGGCGCTCCTGTCCGGAGCGACGGTGACCGCGAACGAATTCGTCCCAGCACGCGCGCAACTCGTCCGTCGTGCGGTGGCACCGGTGTCAGGCGATATCGCCGTGACCGAACTGGATGGAACCCAGGTCGGCCACCTCCAGCCGGAAGCGTGGGACCGCATCCTCGTCGACGCCCCATGCACAGGCCTCGGCGCACTCCGTCGCCGCCCGGAAGCCCGTTGGCGGAAGACCGCGAAGGATGTGGCAGACCTCACGGTGCTGCAGCAGTCGCTGCTGCTCTCCGCCTTCGACGCACTCAAACCCGGCGGGATCGTGGCCTACGTCACCTGCTCACCGCACGTCGCTGAGACCCGCGGGGTCGTCACCGATGCCCTCCGCCGGCTCGGCGACACGGCGGAACTGCTCGACACCGCCCAGGTCGTTCAGTCGATCGCCGTCGAGAACCTCGACCTGCCTGCAACCGAATCGGCGGCAGGCGAAACCGGGACGACTGTGCAACTGTGGCCCCACCGTCACGGGACGGATGCCATGTTCATCGCGCTGATCGCCAAATCGCGGTCGACCCCCGGCACTCGTTAGGCTGTCGGGATGTCGATCCGAATCTCCCCGAGCATCCTGGCCGCCGATTTCGTGAACATCGAGCGAGACCTCGGGCGGATCGGCACCGCCGACCTCGTCCACGTCGACGTCATGGACAACCATTTCGTGCCCAACCTCACCTTCGGGCCGCAGATGGTGGACCGGATCCAGCAGGTCTCGGCGCTTCCGCTCGACGTTCACCTGATGATCGATGACCCGGACCGCTGGGCACCCGGCTACGCCGAACTCGGCGCGTACAGTGTCACCTTCCACGCTGAGGCGACGTCGGAACCGGTCGCCCTGGCCCGGCGGCTCCGTTCGATCGGCGCGCGAGCCGGTATCGCGCTCAAGCCGGGGACCGCCGTCGAGCCGTACCTCGAACTGCTCAGCGAATTCGACCAGGTGCTCGTCATGACGGTGGAGCCCGGATTCGGCGGCCAGTCGTTCATGCACCACACGATGCCCAAGCTGCACCTGCTCCGCCAGGAACTCTCCCGCACAGGCGGGGATGTTTGGCTGCAGGTGGACGGCGGCATCAACGAGGACACCGTCGGCATCGCGGCCGCCGCGGGTGCCGACACGTTCGTCGCCGGCTCGAGCGTGTTCGGCTCCGACAGCCCGGAACTGCGGATCAGCGCGTTGCGCGAGGCGGCGGCATCCGGTCACGTCCACGCGCACGAGCCGTCGTCGCGAAGCTAGTACCCTGATAACTGTGAAGACATTCGACGACTTGTTCGCAGAGCTCAGCCTGAAGGCTGCCGAACGCCCGGAGGGCAGCGGCACAGTTCGCGAATTGGACGCGGGCGTTCACGCCATCGGCAAGAAGATCGTCGAAGAAGCCGCAGAAGTATGGATGGCGGCTGAATACCAGAGCGATGCCGAAACCGCTGAAGAGATCTCCCAGCTGATCTACCACCTTCAGGTCCTCATGCTTGCGAAGGGCCTCTCGCCGGAGGACGTCTACCGACATCTGTGACGCCAGCGCCACAGCTACACCTCCACGACAGACCCACAACGAGAGAACTCCGCATGTTGAGAATCGCAGTGCCCAACAAAGGCTCACTGGCTGAGACCGCCGCCCAGATGTTGTCGGAGGCCGGTTACGCCGGCCGCCGTGACCCCAAGGAACTCCACCTTCTCGATGCCGCGAACGGCGTCGAATTCTTCTTCCTCCGCCCGCGCGACATCGCGACGTACGTCGGATCCGGCGCACTGGACGTCGGTGTCACCGGCCGTGACCTGCTGCTCGACTCCGGCTCCGAGGCATCCGAAATCGAGAGCCTCGGCTTCGGCGACTCGACTTTCCGCTTCGCCGGGCCCACCGGACGGTTCACCGACCTGGCCGACCTCGCCGGGCACCGCGTTGCCACGAGCTACCCTGGCCTCGTCGGCGAGTTCCTCGCCGGCCACGACGTCGATGTGACCCTCGTCCCTCTCGACGGTGCTGTGGAATCGGCAGTGCAGCTCGGTGTCGCGGATGCTGTCGCCGACGTTGTCTCCACCGGCACGACCCTGCGCAAGGCGGGTCTGGACATCTTCGGTCCGGTGATCCTCGAATCCACGGCCGTGCTGATCGGTTCACCCGAGGAGAAACCGGGCCTTGACACTCTTCGGCGCCGGCTGCAGGGCGTTCTCGTCGCCCGCCGCTACGTGCTCATGGATTACGACCTGCCTGCCGCGCTTCTTGACCAGGCGAGCGACATCGCCGGCGGCATCGAGTCACCGACCGTGTCGCCGCTTCGCGACAAGGACTGGGTGGCGGTCCGGGTGATGGTTCCGCGTGAACGCACCAACCAGATCATGGACTCCCTGTACGAATTGGGCGCGCGGGCGATTCTCGTCAGCGCCATCCACGCGGCGAGACTGTAGGGAGCCGACCGATGACCGTTGCGTGCCGTGTGATTCCGTGCCTCGACGTCGCCGACGGCCGGGTCGTGAAGGGAATCAACTTCCAGAACCTCCGTGACGCGGGCGACCCGGTCGAACTTGCGCGCCGTTACTACGAGCAGGGCGCAGACGAACTCACCTTCCTCGACGTCACAGCGACCGTGGACAACCGGGCGACCACCTACGACGTGGTCACCCGCACAGCGGAGCAGGTTTTCATCCCGCTGACCGTCGGCGGGGGAGTGCGCTCCGTCGATGACGTGGCGCGCCTGCTCGGCAGCGGCGCTGACAAAGTCGGCGTCAACAGCGCCGCGATCGCGCGACCGCCGCTCCTCGGCGAGATCGCCGACCGGTTCGGCGCGCAGGTGCTTGTCCTCTCCCTGGATGTGAAGCGCCAAAGGTCCACGTCGTCCGGTTTCGTCGTCACCACCCACGGCGGCCGCACTGAGACGGGCATTGACGCGCTCGACTGGGCTCGCGAGGCCATCGAGCGGGGCGCCGGTGAGCTTCTCGTCAACTCGATCGACGCCGACGGAACCAAGCAGGGGTTCGACACCGAGCTGATTGCGCTCATGCGTGAGGTGAGCAGTGTGCCCGTGATCGCCTCCGGCGGTGCAGGCAAGGCAGCGGACTTCCCACCGGCGATCGCCGCCGGTGCTGATGCCGTCCTGGCCGCGAGTGTGTTCCACTCGGGCCTGCTGACCATCAACGATGTCAAACAGGAACTGGCTTCCGAAGGGGTATTGGTGCGCTGATGAGCGTTTCGTCGACAATCCAGCAGATTCAGTTCGATGCGGACGGGCTCATCCCGGCGATCGTGCAGCAGTGGGACACCGGCGAGGTGCTCATGCTCGGGTACATGAACGACGAGGCGGTGCGACGCACCCTGACCGAGGGTCGGGTCACTTTCTGGTCCCGGTCGAGGCAGGAATACTGGCGCAAGGGAGACACCTCGGGTAACGCCCAGTACGTCAAGGGTGCCGCACTCGACTGTGACGCAGACACTCTTCTGCTCCAGGTCGAACAGGTCGGCGTGGCATGCCACACCGGCACGAGGACCTGCTTCGACGCTCACGAACTCAGCCCAGCCATCGGTGACCAACCCGACGAGGACTCCGCTGATGACAACGGGTAGGGGCACCGGCTCGACGAGCCGCAGCCGATTCGACGAGCTCGCCCGCGACCATCGTGTCATCCCGGTCATCCGGGAACTGTTCGCAGACGGCGAGACGCCGGTCGGGATCTATCGCAAGCTCGCCCTCGGCAGACCAGGGAGCTTCCTGCTGGAGTCGGCAGAGCAGGGTGGCATCTGGTCCCGGTACTCGTTCGTCGGCGTCTCCGCCTTCGGTGTGCTCACCCAGCAGAACGAGTCGGTCCAGTGGATCGATTACGGCATCAGCCGGCAACGAGCGCTGGGGGATGCCGCAGGGCTGCGGCCGCTGCAGGCGATCTCCGAACTGCACCGCCGCTGGGAAACCCCTCACATCGATGGTCACCCGCCGCTCACCGGCGGCCTCGTCGGATTCATCGGCTGGGAGGCGATCCGCCAGATTGAAAAGCTGCCGCACCGGCCGCCGAAGGAGTTCGACGTCCCAGGGCAGGCCCTGTGCTTCGTCGCTGATCTCGTGGTGCTCGATCACCGCAGCGGCACCGTCCAGCTCATCGCGAACGTGCTCAACGACGGGCTCGACGACGAAGCGACCCTGTGGCGCTCGGCGCAGGACCGGCTCGACGCCATGCAGTCCCGGTTGGCCCAGCCGAACGATGCGTGGCTGGCCGAGGTCGACCTCACGACGGCACCGAACCCGCGCTACCGCACCAGGAAGTCCGACTTCCTGGACGCCGTCGTCACGGCGAAGGAACGCATCCGTGACGGAGACATCTTCCAGGTGGTGGTTTCGCAACGTTTCGACGAGGACTGCACCGCCGAACCCATCGATGTGTACCGGATTCTTCGCAGCCTCAACCCCAGCCCGTATATGTACCTGCTGACCCTGCAGAACGTCGACGGCACACCGTACTCGATCGTCGGATCAAGTCCTGAGGCGCTCGTCAAGGTGCAGGACAAGCGAGTCCTCACCCACCCGATCGCGGGTTCGAAGCCGCGGGGGAACACACCGGAACGGGACGTCGAGCTTGCCGATGAGCTCTCCGGTGACGCGAAGGAACGCGCTGAGCACCTCATGCTCGTAGACCTCGCCCGCAACGACCTGCTCAAGGTGTGCACCGCTGGCAGTGTCGAGGTGACCGAGTTCATGCGCATCGAACGGTTCAGCCACATCATGCACCTGGTGTCGACCGTCGAGGGAACACTGAGCGATTCAGCGAACCCGATCGACGTGTTCACCGCCACCTTCCCGGCGGGGACCCTGTCAGGCGCACCTAAACCGCGCGCACTGGAGATCATCGACGAACTGGAACCCGCTCAACGTGGCGTGTACGGGGGAGTGGTCGGGTACTTCGCGTTCTCCGGTGACATCGACCTCGCCATCGCCATCCGGACCGCGACGATCGTCAACGGTGTCGCCCACGTGCAGGCGGGCGGGGGGCTGGTGGCCGATTCGGATCCCGAGAGCGAATACCTCGAGTCGCAGAACAAGGCCGCGGCGCCGCTCAGGGCCGTCGCTGTCGCAAACGCCATGAGAAGGGTGCGATGACCACCGCGTCACGCCCGGGCAAGCGCTCGAAGTATGTCCTGATTCTGGCGTCCCTGATTCTCAGCGGGCTCGCCCTGATCGCGTGGACCCAGACCTGGCTTATGGTCGAACTGGCGCCTGGCTCCCCGACCAGCCGGGTGGCCGTTGACGGAGCGGTCGCGGCACCAGCCTTGGCAGCCCTCGCCCTTGCCGGGCTTGCCCTCGCGGCCGCGCTCGCTATCGCCGGCCACCTGTTCCGGATCGTACTCGGCGTGCTCAATGTCGTGCTCGGGGGCTGCATCGCACTTTCCGCCGTGCTGGTCCTAGGGGGTCCTGTCGCCGCCAGCGAAGCGGCCGTCACCAACGTCACCGGGATCGCCGGCTCCAAGTCGATCGCGGACCTGGTCTCAGGCACCTCACTCACCCCGTGGCCGCCGATTGCCCTCGCCACAGGCATCCTGCTCGCCATTGTGGGGCTGGGAATCATCATGACGGCGAAACGCTGGCCATCGTCGTCGCGCAAGTACTCGGCCGTTCGGCTCGAACCCGTCGACGGCGATGCCATGCCCGACTCCGTCGACAGCTGGGACGACCTCACCCGGGGCGACGACCCGACCCGCTGACCGCCGCGCGCACGATTTTCAGGAGATCGAACGATTCGCAGGATGGAACCGGCAAGAACATCCTGATAACCGTGCGATCTCCTTCACAGCGTGCGTGACGGCATCCGTATCCCGAAGCGACCGGTCGCCGGATTCTCAGGAGATCGAACGATTCACAGGGTGGAATCGGCGAGAGCATCCTCATAACTGTGCGTTCGCCTGCACATCTTGTGTGCCGGCCCCGACCGCCGCGCCCCATCAGCGCGGCATAAGGAAATAACGCCCAGAAAAGGATGCCCCCGGCTCACTTCGTCCTTATTTCGAGCCGATCTCCTTATCCCATGCCCGAAGGCAGGCCCGTGGACCTCGTAACCGATGCCGCCGCCCGCCGCCGCGGAGCCCGGAGGAACCCGTCCGCAACACCCGATAGACTGGTTCGGCACTGATTACTGAAGGAGACCCATGAGCGCAGAGTCGACAGACCAAGGACACGGCCACTCACCGGCTGCCTGGACGGCGGTAGTGGTGATGCTGATCGCTTTTGTCATCGGCACCGTCGCTTTTTGGCTGGACTGGGCCTGGCTGGTGTGGGCATCAGCAGGCCTCCTCGTCATCGGAGCGCTTCTCGGCTGGATCCTCGCCAAGGCGGGCTACGGCGTGAACGGCGACAAGTACAACCCGAAGGACCACTGACGCCGTGCTGGCCGACCTTACGGCTGGCGCACTCCACGACGCACGCGAGCGCGAACTGTTGCGCCCGCTTTCCCGTGTTGAATCCGCTGCGGCGGATGCTGCGCCACCCCTCGACGCCCTCTCCGCCCTGTCCCCGGCGGCATCCGTCAAGATCATCGCCGAAGTCAAGCGCGCGAGTCCCTCGCGCGGCGACCTCGCCGACATCCCGGACCCTGCCCAGCTCGCTGTCTCCTATGAGCGTGGGGGAGCGAGCGCCATCAGCGTCCTCACCGAGGGGCGCAAGTTCAAGGGATCGCTCGACGATCTCGTCGACGTGCGCAACTCGGTCGGGATTCCGGTGCTCCGGAAGGACTTCATCTCCATTCCGTACCAGGTCTTCGAGGCACGCGCAGCAGGGGCAGACCTCGCCCTTCTGATCGTCGCGGCACTCGACCAGCCCACACTGGTCGAGCTGTACGGCCTGGTCACCGACCTGGGCATGACCGCCCTCGTCGAGACCCACAGCGCCGAAGAACTCGAACGCGCCCTCGACCTCGGCGCCGGACTCATCGGAGTCAACGCTCGAGACCTGTCGACCTTCGAACTCGACCGCGACCTGTTCGGGCGTCTCGCCCCGCAGATCCCATCCGGAGTGATCCGGGTCGCGGAGTCAGCGGTGAAGACACCATCCGACGTCACCCACTACCGCGAAGCGGGAGCGGACGTCGTTCTCATCGGGGAAGCGCTCGTCACGAGCGACCCCATTCTCACCCTCGGCGAATTCCTGGCGGTATAACCATGGCTCTACGCGACGAAACAGGCCCATACTTCGGTGACTTCGGCGGGCGATTCGTGCCCGAATCGCTCATCGCCGCCCTCGACGAACTGTCCGAGGCCTGGGAACTGGCTAAACAGGACCCGGGATACGCAGCGGAGCTCAACGAACTGCACAAGACGTACACCGGGCGCCCGTCGATCATCACCGAGGTTCCCCGGTTCGCCGAGCACGGCGGAGGGGCGCGGATCATCCTCAAGCGTGAGGACCTCAACCACACCGGGTCGCACAAGATCAACAACGTGCTCGGCCAGGCGCTGCTGACCAAGCGGATCGGCAAGACCAGGGTCATCGCCGAGACCGGTGCCGGGCAGCACGGTGTCGCGACGGCGACCGCAGCTGCACTGTTCGGCCTGGACTGCGTCATCTACATGGGTGAAGTCGACACCGAACGCCAGGCGCTCAACGTCGCACGGATGCGCCTGCTCGGTGCAGAGGTCGTGTCGGTGAAAACCGGCTCACGCACCCTCAAGGATGCGATCAACGACGCCATGCGGGACTGGGTGACGAACGTCGACACCACGAACTACATCTTCGGAACCGTCGCAGGCCCCCACCCGTTCCCCGCCATGGTCCGCGACCTGCAGAAGATCATCGGCGAGGAAGCCCGCCAGCAGGTTCTCGAGCTCACCGGCAGGCTCCCGGATGCCGTCGCCGCGTGTGTCGGCGGCGGGTCGAACGCGATGGGCATCTTCCACGCGTTCCTCGACGACACGGATGTCGCGCTGTACGGCTTCGAAGCAGCCGGCGAAGGCGTCGACACCCCCCGGCACGCTGCCACGATCACCAAGGGTCGCGCCGGTGTGCTCCACGGCGCCCGCAGCTTCCTGCTCCAGGACGAAGACGGCCAGACCATCGAGTCGCATTCGATCTCGGCGGGTCTCGACTACCCGGGCGTCGGCCCCGAACATTCCTGGCTGGCGAGCATCGGCCGGGCCAGCTACCGGCCGGTGACGGATGCTTCCGCGATGAGCGCGCTCCGCCTGCTCAGCCGCACCGAGGGAATCATCCCCGCCATCGAGAGTGCACACGCCCTGGCCGGCGCGCTCGAGCTCGGCAAGGAACTCGGCCCGGACGCCACCATCCTCATCAACCTGTCCGGTCGCGGCGACAAGGACATGGAAACCGCCGGTCGGTACTTCGACTTGATCGACTCGGGAGCAGAACAATCGTGAGCAGCGTGGCATCCGTCCTGACCACCAGACGTCAGGCGGGAAGCGGCGCTCTGATCGGTTACCTCCCCGTCGGTTTCCCCAGCTTCGACGAGAGTGTGGACGCGGCGGTGGCGATCGCCGAGAACGGCGTCGACATCATCGAGCTCGGTCTCCCGTACTCAGACCCGGTCATGGACGGCCCCGTCATCCAGAAGGCCACCCAGCACGCCCTGGCGAACGGGTTCAAGCTCCGGCACGGTTTCGATGCCGTTCGGGAGATCACCGCGCGCGTCGACACCCCCGTCCTCCTCATGACGTACTGGAACCCGGTCATTCAGTACGGCGTCGAGCGCTTCGCCGACGACCTGCTCGCCGCCGGTGGCGCCGGGCTGATCACCCCTGACCTCATCCCCGATGAGGGCAGCGACTGGCTGTCGGCGTCCGAGCGCACCGGACTCGACCGGGTGTTCCTCGCCGCGCCGTCCTCGAGCGACGCGCGACTTCGCCAGGCCGTCGACGCGAGCAGGGGATTCGTCTACGCGGTCTCCACGATGGGGATCACCGGTGCGCGCAGCGACGTCGACCAGGCCGCGAAGGTCCTCGTCTCCCGTCTGCGTGAGGCCGGATGCGAGAACGCCTGCGTCGGCCTCGGAATCTCCACCGCCGATCAAGTGCGGGAGATCCTCGCGTACGCCGACGGTGCGATCGTCGGATCGGCGCTCGTCAAGGCCCTCGCCGAAGGCGGCGTGGATCGCGTTGCAGCGGTCGCCAGGGAATTGGCGCAGGGAACTAGCCGCGCGAACTAGAGTTAACCGCGCACGAACGACAGCAACCCCAGAAAGGCATGGAACCACGTGTCCATCCACCTGAGCATCCCGAGCCCGGACGTCAGTTCCATCCAGCTCGGTAACTTCACGATTCACTTCTATGCCATCTGCATTCTCGTGGGCATCGTTGCCGCCGCGTTCCTCACCAACGCCCGGTTGACGAAGCGGGGCGCCGAACCCGGCATCGTCCTCGACATCGTCCTCTGGGCCGTGCCGCTCGGCATCATCGGCGCCCGGATCTTCCACGTGCTCACCCACCCGGACGACTACTTCTACCCCGGCGCCGACCTGCTGCGCACCCTCTACATCTGGGAGGGCGGCATCGCGATCTTCGGTGCTCTTCTCGGTGGCGCCGTCGGCGCGTGGATCGGCTGCCGCAGCACCGGCATCCGCTTCTGGACGTTCGCCGACGCCGTCGCCCCCGGACTGCTGCTTGCGCAGGCGTTCGGGCGATTCGGCAACTGGTTCAACCAGGAGCTGTTCGGCACACCGACCACCCTGCCCTGGGGCCTTGAGATCGACGAGTCCAACGCCGCCTGGCCGCTCGGACTGCCAGCCGGAACTCTCTTCCACCCCACCTTCCTCTACGAAGTGATCTGGAACCTGGTCGGCGTCGCGGTCCTGCTGCTGCTGGAGCGCACATTCCGCCTCCAGTGGGGCAAGGTCCTCGCCGTCTACCTCATCTGGTACGGCCTTGGCCGCACCGTCTGGGAGTCCATCCGGGTCGACCCGAGCGAGGTTCTCCTCGGCCTGCGCGTCAACGTCTGGGCTGCCGTGCTCGCCATTCTCATCGGGCTCGTCATCTTCGTCGTCCAGTCCCGTCGGCACACCGGAATCGAGCCGGGGCCGTACGTTCGGGGCCGTGGCTGGGAAGGTGCCCCCGCTGGGGTAGGATCTTCACACACCGATTCGGATTACGTGGATCTCGGCGAGCCCGAGGAAACCGCTCCCGGATCGATGGACGCCGCCGCCACAAGTGAGATCGGCTCAAAGTCCTAGGTCTGTCCGCACCCCCGGCTTCCAAACGGTAAAAAAATCGCCTGGCGTGTGACATCACACTGCCCACTGCCGGGCGACGAACCCTCAACTTCTCTGGGCCACCGTCGTCCCACTGCTGATATTTCCTCGTGAGGACGGTATTTCGATGGAGCCTCGACCCACTTTTTCCCAGTTCAGCCTCGTTCCGCCTGCCCAGGGCCTCTATGATCCTGGGAGCGAGAAGGACGCGTGCGGCCTCGCGATGGTCGCCACCCTCCGCGGCACGGCCGGTCACGACATCATCGTCTCAGCGCTCGACGCGCTGAGGAACCTCGAGCACCGTGGAGCCATCGGCTCCGATGCCGGAACAGGCGACGGCGCGGGCATCCTGACCCAGGTCCCCGACGAATTCCTTCGAGCCGTGACCGACTTCGAACTGCCCGCCGCCGGCCAGTACGCCGTTGGCATCGCGTTCCTTCCCCTTGACGACTCGGAACGGGCCGAACTCAAGGCCGGTATCGAACGCCTCGCCGACAGCGAGGATCTCACCGTGCTCGGCTGGCGCACCGTGCCCACCCACGACGACAACCTCGGCCGACTGGCTCGGGACGCGATGCCCGCGTTCGAGCAGCTTTTCGTGTCGAGCACCGACACAACGGATGCCGGCGAGCTGGTCTCCGGAATCGAGCTCGACAGGCAGGCGTTCCGCTTCCGCAAACGTGTCGAGCGTGAGCTGAACGGTTATTTCATCTCCCTGTCCTGCCGCACCCTCGTCTACAAGGGCATGGTGACGACGCTGCAGCTGGAGCCGTTCTACCCGGACCTCAGTGACCAGCGTTTCGCTTCGAAGCTCGCGATCGTGCACTCCCGCTACTCAACCAACACGTTCCCGTCATGGCCGCTCGCTCAGCCGTTGCGGATGATGGCCCACAACGGTGAGATCAACACGATCGAGGGAAACCGGAACTGGATGCGAGCCCGCCAGTCCCAGCTCGAATCGGAGCTCCTCGGGGACATCCGCCCCCTGCTGCCGATCATCACCCCAGGGGCGAGCGACTCGGCCTCGTTCGACGAGGTGCTCGAGCTGCTCACCCTCACCGGCCGCACCCTGCCACACGCGATGATGATGATGGTGCCAGAGGCGTGGGAGAAGCAGACGGGCCTTGCGCAGGAGCTCCGCGACTTCTACGAGTTCAACTCGATGCAGATGGAGCCATGGGACGGGCCGGCGGCACTGACGTTCACAGACGGCACCCTCGTCGGCGCCACGCTCGACCGCAACGGCCTGCGTCCCGGTCGCTGGCTGGAGACCACCGACGGCCTGATCGTCCTCGGCAGCGAGATCGGCGTGCTCGACATCGCTCCTGAGCGGGTGAAACGGAAAGGCCGGTTGCGCCCTGGGAAGATGTTCCTTGTCGACACCGAAGCACAGCGGCTGATCGAAGACGACGAGATCAAAGCCGAACTGGCGGCATCGAAGCCGTGGGGTCAGTGGCTGGAAGCCGGCCGTATCAACCTCGCCGACCTGCCGGAGCGCGAGCACATCGTGCACACCCCCGCCTCGGTCACCCGGCGCCAGCGCACCTTCGGATACACCGAGGAGGAGGTCCGCATCCTGCTGCGCCCGATGGGCCAGACCGGTGCTGAACCGCTCGGTGCAATGGGCTCCGACACGCCGATCGCGGCGCTGTCGAAACGTCCCCGCCTGCTGTTCGATTACTTCACCCAGCAGTTCGCCCAAGTCACCAATCCGCCGCTTGACTCGATTCGTGAAGAGGTCGTCACCTCACTGAAGCTGGGCCTCGGCCCGGAGAGAAACCTCCTCAGCTCCGGCCCGGAGCATGCCCACCAGGTTGTCCTCGACTTCCCGGTGATCGACAACGACGAGCTCGCGAAGATCCAGCACATCGACCCGGCACACGGTTCGAGGACCACCACGACGATTCGGGGCCTGTACAGGTTCGACGAAGGCCCTGATGCGCTTCGGAACCGCCTCACGGCCATCTGCGCCGAGGTGGACGAGGCCATTGAGGCCGGCGCCCACTTCCTCGTGCTGAGCGACCGCGACTCCAATAAGGACCTGGCTCCGATCCCGTCGCTGCTCCTGCTCGCCACCGTGCACCACCATCTGCTCCGTGCGCAGAACCGCCTGAAGGTCGGCATCGTCGTCGAAGCCGGCGATGTCCGCGAGGTGCACCATGTCGCCACGCTGATCGGATACGGAGCATCCGCGATCAACCCGTACCTCGCCATGGAGACCTGCGAGGACCTCGTCCGCAGCGGCGTCATCGAAGGCGTCACCGCTGAGAAAGCGGTCAGGAACGTCATCTACGCGCTCGGCAAGGGTGTACTGAAAATCATGTCGAAGATGGGGATTTCGACGGTCTCCTCCTACGCGGGCGCCCAGTGTTTCGAGGCCGTCGGGCTCAGCCAGGAGTTCGTCGACGAGTTCTTCACCGGCACCCAGTCGAAGCTGGGCGGTGTCGGCATCGACGTGATCCAGGCGGAGAACCTCAAACGGCACCAGTCGGCGTACCCGCTCAACACGGCGGAGATCTCACATGAACGGCTGGAAACCGGCGGCGAGTACTCGTGGCGCCGTGACGGCTCCCCGCACCTGTTCAACCCGGACACGGTGTTCCGCCTGCAGCACTCCACCCGCACGAGACGTTACGACATCTTCCGGGACTACACGCGTCTCGTCGACGATCAGGCTGAGAACTTGATGACCCTGCGCGGCTTGTTCAAGCTGAAGACCGCCGACCGGAACCCCGTCCCGCTCGACGAGGTCGAGTCGGTCGCCTCCATCGTGAAGCGGTTCTCCACCGGGGCGATGAGCTACGGCTCGATTTCGCAGGAAGCGCATGAGACACTCGCCATCGCCATGAACCGCCTCGGCGCGAAGTCCAACACCGGAGAGGGCGGAGAAGACACCGACCGCCTGCTCGACCCCGAGCGGCGCAGTGCGATCAAACAGGTGGCGTCAGGCCGGTTCGGTGTCACGAGCATGTACCTCACCCACGCCGACGACATTCAGATCAAGCTGGCGCAGGGTGCGAAGCCAGGCGAGGGCGGCCAACTGCCTCCGACGAAGGTGTACCCGTGGGTCGCGCGGACCCGTCATGCGACGGCAGGAGTCGGGCTCATCTCGCCGCCGCCGCACCACGACATCTACTCGATCGAAGACCTCAAGCAGCTGATCTTCGACCTCAAACGGGCGAACCCGTCCGCTCGGATCCACACCAAGCTCGTCAGCCAGTCCGGGATCGGTGCGGTCGCCGCGGGTGTCGCCAAAGCGCTCTCGGATGTCATCCTCGTGTCCGGCCACGACGGCGGAACCGGCGCGAGCCCGTTGAACTCGCTCAAGCACGCCGGCACCCCGTGGGAACTGGGCCTCGCCGAAACGCAGCAGACGCTCATGCTCAACGGCATGCGCGACCGCGTCGTCGTTCAGGTCGACGGACAGCTGAAGACCGGCAGGGATGTCATCATCGGCGCCCTGCTCGGAGCCGAGGAATTCGGATTCGCGACAGCGCCTCTTGTCGTCTCCGGTTGCGTCATGATGCGGGTCTGCCACCTCGACACCTGCCCGGTGGGTGTCGCCACGCAGAACCCTGTGCTGCGGGAACGATTCGCCGGTAAACCCGAGTTCGTCGTCAACTTCTTCGAGTTCATCGCCCAGGAGGTCCGCGAATACCTGGCCGAGCTGGGATTCAGGACCCTCGAGGAAGCCATCGGCCACAACGAGCTCCTCGACACCGACACGGCGATCGAACACTGGAAGGCTTCGGGGCTGAACCTGGAACCGATTCTGGTGGGTCCGACCTTCCGCGATGGGGAGCCACGGACCCACGCCCGCGAACAGGAGCATGAACTCGACAAGCACTTCGACGTCGAGCTCATCAAACGCAGCCACAATGTGCTCGAGCACGGGGGAACGGTCCGCATCGACCTGCCGATCCGCAACACCGAGCGCGCTGTCGGGACCATGCTGGGGCACGAGGTCACGCGCCGCCATGGTGAGAACGGGCTTCCGAGCGGATCCATCGAGGTGCGTCTCACCGGCTCAGCCGGTCAGTCATTCGGTGCCTTCCTCCCGAGCGGGATCACCCTCCGTCTCGAAGGGGATTCGAACGACTACGTCGGGAAGGGACTCTCGGGCGGCCAGATCATCGTGCGCCCTCCTGCCTCGAGCACCTTCGACGCCGACCGGAATGTCATCGCAGGCAACGTCATCGGCTACGGGGCCACACAGGGCAGCATGTTCATCTCCGGCGTCGTCGGTGAACGGTTCCTCGTCCGCAACTCAGGCGCTACCGCCGTCGTCGAAGGCGTCGGCGACCACGCGCTCGAGTACATGACCGGGGGACTTGCCCTGATTCTCGGCGCAACAGGCCGTAACCTCGGTGCCGGCATGTCCGGTGGAACCGCCTACGTCTTCGACCTTCAACCCGACCAGGTGAACCGGGAAGCGGTGGCGGCAGGGGAGCTGGAGCTCACCGCGCTTGGCAGCGCCGACGTCGAAATCGTCCGCGATCTGCTCGAACAACACGTCTCCGAGACCGGTTCGGCGCTTGCAGCACGACTGATCGCCGACTTCGGCGACAGCATCCTCAAATTTGTGAAAGTCCTGCCCCGCGACTATGCAGCTGTGCTGCGCACTCGCCAGGACGCCGTCGCCGAAGGACTCGATCCTGACGGTGACGTGGTCTGGGGCCGAATCCTGGAGGTAACCGGTGGCTGATCCCAAGGGATTCCTGAAAGTAACGGAGCGGGAGCTGCCGAAGCGGCGCCCGGTGCCGATTCGGCTCATGGACTGGAAGGAAGTGTACGAGCAGGGAGATCCGACGCAATTGCGCCGGCAAGCCGGTCGCTGCATGGACTGCGGTGTGCCGTTCTGTCATCAGGGCTGCCCTCTCGGCAACCTGATTCCTGAATGGAACGACCTGACCTGGCGCGGTGAAGGCCGACAGGCGATCGAGCGGCTGCATGCCACGAATAACTTCCCCGAGTTCACCGGACGGCTGTGCCCCGCTCCCTGCGAGAGCTCGTGCGTTCTGGGCATCAACCAGCCTGCTGTGACCATCAAGCAGGTCGAGGTGTCGATCATCGACCAGGCCTTCGCGAACGGCTGGGTCGAGTCCCACCCGCCGGAGAGCCTCACCGGCAAGACCGTCGCCGTCGTCGGCTCCGGGCCTGCCGGGCTCGCCGCTGCGCAGCAACTCACCCGCGCCGGTCACACCGTCGCCGTTTTCGAACGCGACGACCGGATCGGTGGACTCCTGCGGTACGGCATCCCCGACTTCAAGATGGAGAAGAAGCACCTCGACGCCCGTCTCAAGCAGATGGCCGACGAGGGCACACGGTTCCGCGCCGGGGTGAACATCGGCGTCGACATCAGCTGGAGCGACCTGCGGGCCCGCTACGACGCCGTCGTCATCGCGACCGGTGCGATGGTTCCCCGGGATCTTCCCATCCCCGGCCGCGACTTCGCCGGAGTGCACTTCGCCATGGATTACCTCGTTCCGCAGAACAAAGCAGGGGCCGGCGACGACGTCCCCGGCCAGATCAGCGCGGAAGACAAGCACGTCGTCGTCCTCGGCGGTGGTGACACCGGGGCTGACTGCATCGGGACGGCGCACCGCCAGGGTGCCGCATCCGTGACCAACCTCGCCATCGGGAAGCAGCCGTCGCTGGTGCGGAACGAAACGCAGCCGTGGCCGATGATGCCGACCCTGTTCGAGGTCCAGAGCGCCCACGAGGAGGGCGGGGAGCGCGAATACCTCGTGTCAACGGTGGAGTTCCTTGCCAATGAGTCCGGCGAGGTCCGCGCGATCCGGGTGGCCGAAACCGAGTTCGTCGACGGCCGCCGGGTACCGAGGAGCGGCACGGAGCGTGAGATTCCCGCCGACCTCGTGCTGCTGGCGCTCGGGTTCACCGGTCCGGAGTCTGAGTACATCGCACCGCAGCTCGGAGTTCCGTTCGATGAGCGCGGAAACGTCGAACGTGGCAGTGACTACCAGACCAGCGAACCGGGTGTTTTCGTCGCCGGTGACGCAGGCCGTGGCCAGTCTCTCATCGTGTGGGCCATCGCAGAAGGACGCGCTGCGGCTGCAGCTGTAGACACGTATCTTGAGGGCGAGACCAGCCTCCCGGCCCCTGTGCGCCCGACCGACCGCGCGATCTCGCTCTAGACTCGAAGGCGAGGCCAACGCCCGTCCACTTCTTCACTCCCTGAATCCCGCCAGCGCATTCCCGCGCAGAAATATGGAGCAGTACACATGAGACGAGCTAAAATCGTCGCCACCCTCGGCCCGGCAACGAGCAGCTATGAGGATATCCGCGCGATCATCGATGCCGGTGTGAACGTGGCCAGGATGAACCTCAGCCACGGCACGTACGACGTCCACGAAGGCGTCTACGCGAACGTCCGCAAAGCAGCGGCCGATGCTGGCAAGCCGGTGGCCGTGCTCGTCGACCTGCAGGGCCCGAAGATCCGCCTGGGCAAGTTCGAAGGTGGCCCGTACGAGCTCGCCGAAGGCGACATCTTCAAGATCACCACCGAAGACGTCGTTGGCACGAAAGAACTCTCAGGCACCACCTTCAAGGGTCTGCCCGACGATGTGAAGCCTGGCGACTTCCTGCTCATCGATGACGGCAAGGTGAAGGTCAAAGTCCTCGAGACCGACGGCGTCGTCGTCACCACGGAGGTCGTCGTGGCCGGAGCCGTCTCCAACAACAAGGGCATCAACCTGCCGGGAGTGGCCGTGAACGTGCCCGCCCTGAGCGACAAGGACGAGGCCGACCTCCGCTGGGGCCTGAGGCTCGGAGCCGACTTCATCGCCCTGTCGTTCGTCCGCAACGCCGAAGACGTCCAGCGTGTCCACGAGATCATGGATGAGGAAGGCAAGCGTCTTCCCGTCATCGCGAAGATCGAGAAGCCGCAGGCGGTCGACAACCTCGAAGAGATCATCGACGCCTTCGACGGCATCATGGTCGCCCGCGGTGACCTCGGCGTCGAGCTTCCACTGGAAGCGGTCCCGATCGTGCAGAAGCGCGCCGTTGAACTGTGCCGCCGCATGGCCAAGCCGGTCATCGTCGCCACCCAGATGCTCGAGTCGATGATTTCAAGCCCGATTCCGACGCGCGCGGAGACCTCCGACGTCGCCAACGCCGTCCTCGACGGTGCGGATGCCGTCATGCTCAGCGGCGAGACCAGCGTCGGCGAGTACCCGGTGATCACCGTCCAGACCATGGCGCGCATCATCGCGTCGACCGAGGACCACGGTCTCGAGCGCATCCCGCCGCTCGGCACCAAGCCACGCACTCAAGGCGGCGCGATCACCCTGGCCGCGAGCGAGGTCGCTGACTTCGTCGGCGCCAAGTTCCTCTGCGTCTTCACCGAGTCAGGCGACTCCGTCCGCCGGATGGCCCGTCTGCGCACGCAGATCCCCGTCCTCGGATTCACGCCGGATGAAGACATCCGTCGGCGCATGCAGCTCAACTGGGGTGTCGAAACATTCCTGGTCGACCGTGTCACCCACACCGACGCCATGTTCGGCCAGGTGGACGACGTGCTCCTCGGTCTCGGGAAAGCAGAAATCGGTGACAAGGTCGTCGTGATCTCCGGCTCTCCTCCCGGAATCTCCGGTTCGACCAACGACCTGCGCGTGCACAAGGTCGGCGACGCACACCACGGGGTTGTGCCCGCTTACCAGAACTGACGCGGCGGTTTTTTTCAGCGCGGGTCCGGGATTCCGGGCCCGCGCTGATTCGATCCAGGACCCGTCACAGCTCCTCCGCAACGATGTCATCGTCCGACTCGAAATCGATGTCGTCGATGGGGCGCTCATCGTCGGGGAGAACGTCCAGATCCTGATCCTCGTCCGGCAGCACAGCGAGCTCCTCGTCCTCGTCGTACTCCACAGGGTCATCGTCTGGTATCAGATTCGTCATGCTGCGATCCCCTTCCCGCTCCGGAGCAGGGGTGGCCGTTCCGCACCCCCGTTATCCGGGAAAACACTAGGCTGGCGAGAAGCCGCGCTCAAGCCCCCTGGACCGGCTTTCGACCACGGAAATAAGACGCACGACGGGACCCGGGTCCCGTCAGACGAACCGAAGGCGGATTCATGGCAACGGACAGCCCAAGCGAACGCAAGCCACCGATGAAACGCGTTCTTGACGGCCGTAACGAGACCGAGTCGGAACGGCTTGACCGCAACTGGAGCGATGTTCTCCAGGAACTGCGGGTCCTGCAGGCAGGCACCCAGATCCTCACAGCGTTTCTTCTTGCCATCGCCTTCCAGCCCCGGTTCGGCGAACTGGACGACTATCAGCTCGTTCTGTACCTGACCCTTGTCTCCGTCGCCATCACCACGACGGTGCTCAGCCTCCTCCCTGTGAGCGCGCACCGCATCATGTTCCGTCACCTGGTCAAGGAGGCCACCGTGCGGATCGGCGACCGGATGCTCCGCGCGGTTGTCGTGGGCGTGTCGCTGTCGATGGTCGGCACGGCGATGCTCATCTTCGACTTCGTGGTCGGGCGCGAAGCCGGAGTTCTAGCAGCGGTCGCGGTGGCCGTGGTCGTGCTTGCGCTGGGTTTCCTGGTTCCGCTCGTCGTGAGGAATACCGTGTCCAAGCTTGAATCGGAGAACCCGCGCAAGGGCTAGGCACCATCCGCCCGACTGGTGTTCACTGGTGGAATGAGAGCAATCTGGAAGGGCGCGATCACGTTCGGGCTGGTGAACGTGCCGGTGAAGGTTTACAGCGCCACCGAGGACCACGACCTGCCGCTGCACCAGGTGCACGACAAAGACGGCGGACGCATCCGTTACCAGCGTCGCTGTGAGATTTGCGGCAAGATCGTCAAATACGAGAACATCGACAAAGCCTATGACGACGGCGACCGCACCGTCATTCTTACCGCTGAGGACATGGCGTCCCTGCCGGAGGAGAAGAGCCGCGAGATCGAGGTCGTCGAGTTCGTGCCGAGCGACCAGGTCGACCCCATCATGTACGACCGGAGCTACTATCTGGAACCGGATTCGTCCTCACCGAAGGCGTACGTCCTGCTGCGCCGAACCCTTGAAGCCACGGACCGGACCGCTATCGTGCAGTTCGCGCTCCGCCAGAAAACCCGCCTGGCTGCGTTGCGATCGCGCGACGGCGTTCTGCTCATTCAGACGCTGCTGTGGGAGGACGAAGTACGCAAGGCTGAGTTCCCCTCGCTGAACGAAAGCGTACGAATCTCCGCCAAGGAGCTGGAACTGTCGTCCTCCCTTGTAGACAGCTTCGCCGACGACTTCACGCCTGAGAAGTTCTCGGACAACTACCAGGACCAGCTCCGCAAGCTCATCGAGGCGAAACTCGAGCAGGGCGACGCCGTCGACACGGATGCCACCTTCGGCGAGAGCGCGGAGGAGACCGGTGAGAGCGGAGAGGTCATCGACCTCATGGAAGCGCTCCGTCGCAGCGTGGAGAAGTCACGGGACGCGAAGAAGAAGTCCACGAAGACCCCGGCGAAGAAGAAGAGCAGGCCGGCCTGAACCGGCCGTCACGTCAGTCGCCGAGCGGCCGAACCGCCGGCCCCTCGAGAACGCCGCCATCCGGGTCGAATCTGGAGCCATGGAGCGGGCAATCCCACGAGGTCTCCGCGTCGTTCCAGGAGACGATTCCGCCCAGATGGGTGCAGACCGCTGATCGCCGACGGGTGACGCCGCCGACCGTGCACACTGCAACCGGTGTGATGCCGTCGCGAAGGACAACGCCGTGCCCCTCAGGCGGGTCGGCCGGTCCCTGCCTGAGTTCCGCGCGCACCCAGCCCCGTGCCAGGTCTGCGGCGACCTTGGCCCCTGCGCCGAGTGTGCTCCCCACTTTGGTGAACGCCGGGGGCCGGGCTTCAAGGGTCTCCGCCCAGTCCGGGCGTGCGTCGGCCAGTCGCGCTGAGATCGCGATCGCTGCAGCGGTCCCGTTGGTGAAACCCCATTTCGCGTACCCGGTAGCCACGAGCACGCGGTCGTCGCCGGTCGTGATCGGGCCGAAGTGCGGCAATTCGTCCGTCGACCGGTAATCCTGCGCAGACCAGCGGTGTGTGGCGACGGCATCCGGGAACGCCGTCCCCGTCCAGCTCAGCAGGTCGTCCACCTGCGCGGAGGTGGGAGTTCCCTTTCCGACCCGGTGGTCGTTGCCACCGACGACGAGGTAGCTGCCATCGGCACGGTGGGCATCCCGGACGGTCCTGGATGGCTCGTCGACCGAGAGGTACATCCCTTCGAGCGCGCGACCCGGCCAGCGAAACGCGAGTGCGTACGAACGTCGCGGTTCAAGGGTGGTGAAGTGACCGCCGCGTTTGGGGAAGGGAAAGCCGGTTGCCACGACCACCCTGTCACCTGATACCTCCCCACGGTTGGTGGACACCACGCAGGGATTTCCGGATTCGATGGAGGTGGCGCGTACGCCCTCGATCACCAGCCCTCCGTGCCTGCGCACGGTTCGGACCAGCGAGTCGAGAACGTCGAGCCCGTCGACCTGGTACTGGCCTGGCAGACCCACTGCCGCCGTGATGGGGAAAGGCAGTTCGAGAGTGCGCCTCGCCGAGACACCAAGCCCGAGCGAGGATGCCGCGTCCAGCTCTGCCTCCACCGTCGGCGCCCCGGCGTCGGTAGCCGCGTACGTCACCGCGGTGCGTTCCTGGAAAGGAACGCCGTTGTCCGTCAGATGTCTGAGCAGCCAGTCCTGCCCTGCCCGGTTCGCGGCAACGTACGCCTCAGCGAGTTCGCGAGACACCGCATCCCGGATCTCCGACAGCCGCGACCCCTGCAGAAGGGAGACCTTCCCCGTGGTGTTTCCCGTGGTGACGGCACCCACCGACCGCGCCTCGAGGACCACGACCGACCGGCCCTGCTCAGCGAGCATCGCCGCTGTGGCGAGACCAGATAATCCGGCGCCGAGAACGAGAACGTCGACCGGGTCGAGGGAGCGCCATTCATCGGTGCCGACGGGCGCCGGCCGGTCAAGCCAGAGTGAGCGGCGCATCGGCTGAGACGTCATGGCGTGCATCCTTCGGTCGGAGTGGAAGCGGCCGGAGCAGGGTTGGCGGGCCGCAGCTGGACAACGTTACTCAGGTTCCCCGGCGAGGCGCCACCCCTTGAGCGCCGTCAGGGCTGCGACGTAAAGTTGCTCGCACCATTCGCCAGACGCCCGCCTGCCCGGACCAACGAAAGGCCTCTCAGTGACCAACTCCGATCCCACGAAGAAGTACAGTTCCGAGGATTTCCCTCGCCAGGAGCAAGACCAGCCCGGGCTCACCTCGAAGACCGATCCGCGTCCTGACCACGGCGAAGAGAGCTATGTCGGAACCGGGAAGCTCGAGGGCTCGGTGGCGTTGATCACCGGAGGGGATTCCGGTATCGGCCGGGCCGTCGCGATCGCTTTCGCCCGCGAAGGCGCCGATGTGGCGATCGCATACCTGCCTGAGGAACAGGAGGACGCTGAGGACACGGCCACCTGGATCGAGAAGGCGGGCCGCCGGGCCCTGCTTCTGCCGGGCGACGTACGCGAAGAGCAATACAGCACCGACATCGTCGAGCTCACGGTCGAGGAGTTCGGGCAGCTGGATGTGCTGGTGCTCAATGCCGCATACCAGGAGAACCGGAGCGGACTGGAGAACATCCCCACCTCTGAGTTCGATCGGGTCTTCACGACGAACCTGTACGCACCGATGTGGACCGCCCGCGCGGCCATCCCACACCTCAAGCCGGGCTCGTCGATCATCACCACGTCGTCCGTCCAGGCATTCCAACCCTCTCCGCAACTGATCGACTACGCGATGACGAAGGCGGCACAAGTGGCGTTCACCCGGGCGCTCGCCGACCAGCTGGGGGAGAAAGGCGTCCGGGTCAACGCCGTTGCGCCCGGCCCGATCTGGACGCCGTTGATCCCTGCCACCTCCTGGCCGGACAAAGTCGTCACCTTCGGCCAGGACACGCCGCTAGGGCGCGCCGGCCAACCCGCCGAACTGGCACCGGCGTACGTCTTCCTCGCCTCGGACGGAGCGTCATACGTGTCCGGCGCTGTGCTCCCGGTCACCGGCGGCAAGAACCTGTGACCGCGAACGCTACTGAGCAACGAGGACAGTTTCCGGAGTTGCACTATTCCTGAGTCGACACCACACGTCAGGAGGCCAGGTGCCCCGGCTGCGCAGGAGTGATACCACGGGGCCGGGTTACGGTCGGAGAAGAACCCGCTCGGGGTTTCGTTACGTGGATGAGGCCGGTGAGCCGCTCCACGATGCGGCGACTATCGAGAGGATCACCGCCCTTGTCATCCCTCCCGCCTGGACGGATGTCTGGATAGCCCCGTACGCAAACGCCCACATCCAGGCGGTTGGTATCGATGGAGCAGGGCGCAGGCAGTACCTCTACCACGAGGCCTGGTCTCGAAAACAGGCTGAGCGCAAGTTCGACCGGGCACTGGACCTTGCCCTCGCGCTGCCGTCAGCTCGGCGGCTTGTGACTCTCGACCTGCGCGGTGTGACCGGCTCGCGCGAACGCGCTCTGGCCGCCGGATTCCGGCTCCTGGATTCCGCCAGGCTCCGAGTGGGAAGTGAACGGTTCGCGCTCGAACATGGAACTCACGGGTTGACCACCCTGCTCTGTGCCCACGCGACGGTGAGCGGGGGCAGGGTGCTCCTGGACTTCCCCGGCAAGAGCGGGCAGGCGTGGTCGAGTGACACGGAGGATCCCGACCTTGCCGCTGTGATCCGATCCCTCAAGACGCGCGGGCCGCGAGCTCGACTCCTCGCCTGGAAGAGCGGAAGCACCTGGCGGCCGCTTCGTTCCCAGGAAGTCAACGATTACGTCCGTGAGAGAACGAACGGCGACTTCACTGCGAAGGATTTCCGCACCCTTCATGGCAGCATCATCGCAGCGACGGCGTTGCGCCGCCTCGGTGTGGCGCCGAATGCGACCCGGTGCGCGAGAAATGTCGTGATCGCGGTGAAGGAGACGGCTGACGCGCTGGGGAACACACCTGCTGTCGCCCGGAGCAGTTATATCGACCCGCGGGTCCTTGACCACTACCAGTCAGGCGAACTACTCGAGGGTCGCGGTATTGCGCCGGAAACAGCCCTCCGCCGGCTCATCCTCGGGGCCGGACCCGACTGAGGCTGTCAACCCCTTGGGGCCCGTGGTGCTCCTGATCAGACTGAGGGCATGACCTCACCTGACGCATGCGAAGCCCAGGCAGCGGCGCTCGCCGAGTTCATCGCCGAAGCCGTCGACGGAACGACGCTCCGGATCGCCGTGGCCGAATCACTCACCAGCGGTTTGCTCGCCTCCAGGCTGGGCGCGGCACCGAACTCGTCGAAGTGGTTTGCCGGCGGCGTGGTGGCGTACATGACCGAGACCAAGCACCGGGTGCTCGACGTCGGCCCCGGCCCTGTGGTGTCCGCTCGCGCCGCTGAACAGATGGCCACAGGCGTGGCGCGCCTACTCGGCGCCAACCTTTCGCTGTCCGTGACCGGGGTTGGCGGCCCGGACCAACAGGACGGTCAGGAGGTCGGGACGGTCTTCATCGGCATCCGTTCACCACGGGGCGAGCTGCACGTCGCGGAACGGCAACTCGGCGGGAGCCCGCAGGAGATCGTGGACTCAGCGGTCGTGGCGGCACTCCGGCTGCTCCACGCGCGAGTGCACGCCCTCGGTCAGCAGGGCGCGCGCAGTCATTGACTCAGCCGGCCGCGATCCTCGGCATGGCGGCGACCGCGCGCATCGCGAGAAGGTCGGATGCCACGAACGCCGAGCCGAGGACGTAGCGAACCGCAGGCACTCGTTCAGCGGCGATAGCCGGAAGCCCGGTGAACTGCAACAGT
>NZ_JAODMP010000015.1 GCF_025464835.1 Mycetocola sp.
CACCTGGACGCGCGCGTCGTCAACGGAGAGTCGAGCCTGCTCTTCGGCCCGTACGCGGGCTTCAGCCCCAAGTTCCTCAAGAACGGGTCGATCCTCGACATCGTCACGCAGGTGCGACCGTCGAACCTCATCCCGATGCTCGCCGTCGCGAAGGACAACCCGAGCCTGATCACCTACCTGGTCGGTGAGCTGCTCGCCAGTAAATCGAAGAAGTTCCGTTCGCTGCAGGCCTTCATGCCGACCGCCAAGCCCGAGGATTGGTACCTCATCACGGCCGGCCAGCGCGCGCAGGTGATGAAGAAGGACGAGAAAAAGGGCGGGGTGCTGCAGTTCGGCACCGAGGTCATTGCGGCGGGCGACGGTACTATCGCAGGGCTGCTCGGGGCGTCGCCAGGGGCCTCGACGGCTGTTCCGATCATGATCGATGTGCTGAAAAAGTGCTTCCCGGACGAGTTCTCGCAGTGGGAACCGCAGATCAGTGGTTTGATCCCCAGCTACGGGATGCTCCTGAACGCGAACCCCGCGCAGGCCAGCGCTGTGCTGACGAAAACCGCCGAAGCGCTCGCCATCACCCGCTGAGAAGCGGCAGACGGAACCGGTCACTACCACCTGCCCCCGTTCGGGGGAACCCTCAGCGATTCAAATTGAGCAATGCTCACGATAGCGGGTATATTGAACCCCAACCGGAGGGTTCGGACCGTACTCCGGTCGAACCTGAGCGTCTCTGAACGCACCCGGAGGGTGACACCCCCACGTCGGTGTCAGAGGGTGATGGTTCGCTGTGGGTGCAGCAGGAATCGGTGGCGCGAGGTCCGCGCCGCTCAGCGTTTTGTACAGCTTTCCAGGGGCGATCGGCAGTCCCGGTTCCGGAGCGATCGCCTGGCATCAGGTGAATCAGCTGGTTCGCTCGGGGCACGACGTCACTCTTGTCGTGGCGAGCGTCGCCCGCGCTGTCGTCGGCATCCGATCGCTCGTCCGCTCTTTCGACCTGGCCGGGCGTCGCATCCCGGAACGCCCCCTCGGCCGTGCCCGTGCCTGTGCCTGGCACGACTGGCGCGCGCGCCGTGTGCTCGCCACCGGCCGGTTCGATGTCGTTCACACCTGGCCGCTCGCTGCAGCGCGGACCCTCGAACTCGCGCGCAGCCTCGGAGTGGTCGGCCTGAGGGAGGCGCCAGGTACGCACATCCTTCAAGCTTGCACCGCTGTCAGGCGGGAGTACTCGCTCCTCGGCCTGCAGGCCCCTGCTGCCGGTTCCCCCATCGGCGACGGCGACCGGCTCGAAGTCGAAGAGCGCGAATACGCTGCAGCCACCGCGCTCCTGGTGCCATCGGATGCCGTCGCGGACTCCTTCATGTCGCGCGGCTTCGACCGCTTCCGTCTGATCCGGCATCAGTACGGGTTCGACCCGCTAGAGATCCGCGTCCCGGTCCGCGACACGAAGCATCCGTTCACAGCTGTCTTTCTCGGCCGGTGCGCTCCCCGCAAAGGGCTCCACTACGCGCTTCGCGCGTGGCATGCGTCACCCGCGAGCGAAACCGGGCGATTGTTGATCTACGGCACCTTCGACCCGGAATACCAGGATGTCCTGCGACCGGCGCTCGCGCACCGGTCGATCACGGTCTGCGGGCCGACCGAGAAGCCCGGCGCCGCCCTCGCGAAGGCCGACGTGCTCCTTCTGCCGAGCGTTGAGGAGGGCAGCGCCCTCGTCACCTATGAAGCGCAGGGCGCCGGGGTGATCCCGCTGGTTTCGACGGCGAGCGGCGCCATGGTGGAGCACGGCGTGAACGGGCTCCTGCACGAGGCCGGCGACGTCGACGCGCTGACCGGACACATCGACCTGCTGCACAGTCAGGAGAAGGTGCGCAGGTTCCTCCGCTCGGCGGCGCTCTCCCGTGCGCAGCAGCTGACGTGGGCAGCCGCCGGGCGCGAACTGGAGCATGCTTACCGAGTGGCCCTCGACCAGCCCCTCGACCACGCCTTCGGCCGCCCGTCCGAAAGGACGCAGGGGCATTGGGACGACAGCGCCGTCTCATAGCCGCCACTAAACTCAAGCCGTGGCAAAACTCTACTTCCGCTATGGCGCGATGAACTCCGGCAAGAGCACGGCCCTCCTGCAGGCGGCGTTCAACTACGAAGAACGCGGACACCACGTTCTTCTCGCCAAACCGGCTGTGGACACCAAAGCCGACTCGAACATCGAAAGCCGGCTCGGGGTGAATCGCCCCGTCGACTTCGTGATCGAACCGGATGCCGACGTCTACGCGCTCTTCCAGCACCACCGTGCTGCGGCGCTCGCCAGGAACGGCACAGACATCAGTTGTCTTCTGCTCGACGAGGCTCAGTTCCTCACCGACGCGCAGGTGAACGACCTGCTTCGAATCGCGTTGCTCGAGGGGATCCCGGTGCTGGCCTACGGCATCCGCACCGATTTCCAGACTGTCGCGTTCCCCGGCAGCCGGCGCCTCCTCGAGGTCGCCCACACCCTCGAGGAGCTCAAGACGATCTGCCGCTGCGGCCGCAAGGCGCTGTTCAACGGGCGGAGGGTCGGCGACCGGTTCATCTTCGATGGCGACCAGGTCGCGATCGATGGCGTCGAGGTGACCTACGAGTCGCTGTGCGGGGTCTGCTACCTGCAAGAGTCGGCGGGAGCGCTCGGACCGGTTCGCTGAACCTCGAATGATCCGCGCCTGAACAGCTGTCAAGTCCCTGCCTCGCAGTAACATCCGGGCGTAGGTTCCCTGTGAACACTCACCGTTTCAAGGGAAGGACTCTCATGCCCAGCCGCAACACTCTTGTCCGAAGCATGCACGACGTCGGCCTGGCCGCCTGGTTCGGGGGGTCCCTGATGGGCGCTGTCGGACTCAACGGCGCCGCCGCCCAGGCCCGCTCCTCGGCTGAAGGACTCAAGCTTGCCTCCATCGGCTGGTGGAGGTGGTTGCCGGTCGAACTGGTGGCCATCATCATCCACGGGATCGGCGGAGCAGGCCTCATCGCGAGCAACAAGGAACGCCTGAAGAACCAGGCCGAGAGCCGCACCAACACGGCGGTCAAGCTCGGCGTCACGGTCGCCGCCGGTGCGACGACGGTGGTTTCGGGTGTGCTCGGCAAGATCATCGACGACCGTTCCAGTGAGGGAGCGGAAGGAATCACCGAACCGGCGCCCAACGCAACCGAAGGGCTGGCGACGGCGCAGCGGGTGCAGAAAGTGCTGCAGTGGATCACTCCCGTTCTCACCCTGGTGATGATCGTGCTCGGCGCTCAGCAGGGGGAGCAGCAACGCCCGGTGAAGGGATTGTTTGAGACCACGCTCAGGAACTTCCGACGCTAGTTAGCGGATCTTCACCGAGGTTGTCAAGGCTCCGGTCGATTTTGGTCCGCGGCTCACGCGCTCAATAAGCTCATCGAGGTCCCGGCAGTTGCCGGGAGATACGTCGGAAAAGTCTTCCGTCCCCTACAAAGGAGATAAAAATGTCGCACAATCCCGGCGCCGCTCGCACCGAACACACCACTACTGCTCGCCGCGTGACAGTCGAAACCAAGCCCGCATTCAAGACCACCGAGTTTTACGCGTGGATCGTCGTTTCACTCGCGATCCTGGTCGCCTCGGCCATGGTCGACAACGGCGAGGACGGTCAGGGCTTCGGCGCCGACCACGCGTGGCAGTACGTCGCATTCGTCACTGTTGCATACATCCTGAGCCGTGGCATCGCCAAGGCCGGAACTCGTGGACGCGACCGCGACGACCGCAACTAGTCGATCCTGGCCACCTGGCCGCTCAAGCGTGAAGCCGTCTCGACCCAGTCGAGGCGGCTTCACGCTTTCCAGACGTTTTTCCCTTCTCGCTTCACACACGCTCGAAAGTACAGGAAGCTGAACTCATGACGGATACGACCAACTCCACCGACGCGACCGCACCGCAAGCATCCCGGACCTCCGTCGCCGCAGTGATCTACAACCCGATCAAGGTCGACCTTGACGCCATCAAAGCCGTCGTCAGCGCCGAGCAGCAAGCTGCGGGCTGGGGCGAGACTCTCTACTTCGAGACCTCGGTCGAGGACCCAGGCCAGGGTGTCACCAGGAAAGCGGTCGAGGCCGGTGCGGACATGGTCATCGTCGCAGGAGGCGACGGCACCGTCCGCGCCGCGGCGGAGGCGATCCACGACACCGAGGCGACACTCGCACTGCTGCCGTCCGGCACGGGGAACCTCCTCGCCCGCAACCTCGACCTCACCCTCGACGACCTCGAACACTCGATCCATTCCGCATTCTCCGGCAAGAACCGGGGGGTCGACCTGGGCCTCATCGATATCCGTCACGGTGACAATTCGCTCACCAACCATGTCTTCCTCGTCATGGCCGGCCTCGGACTGGACGCAAAGATGCTCGCCAACACCGACGAGGAGTTGAAGGCGAAGGTCGGCTGGCTGGCGTACGTCGGTGCCATCTTCAAAGCGCTCACCGATAAGAACGAGCTGCGGGTGCGCTACCAGCTCGACGACAACCGGGCGAGGTCGGTGCGGGCGCACACCATCATCGTCGGCAACTGCGGGTCGCTTCAGGCGAACGTGCTGCTGCTGCCGGACGCGGCCGTGGACGACGGGCAGTTCGACATCCTCATTCTGCGGCCGGAGAACCCGTTCCACTGGATGCAGATCACGTTCAAGATCCTCTGGGAGAACGGCGTGCTGCACCGCACGAAGCTGGGTCGCAAACTGCCGAAGAAGGATATCAAGGCGCTCAACTATGTCAAGGGAACCTCGCTGACGATGCGTCTCAGCCGTGCGGAGGAGATCGAGCTCGACGGCGACGGGATGGGTACCGCCCAGGCGGTGAGGATCCGGATCAAGCCCGGGGGGCTGACCGTGCGGGTGCCGCAGGACGCGTAGCGCGGATGCCGCGGCGCACGTCAGGCGGTCTCGAGTTCCGCGATCACCGTCTTCTTCTGCTGCATCATCACCTGAATCTGCTCGGTTCGACGGGTGTGCTCGTTCATGTCGGCCGGAACGATCTGCGAACTGATCCCGAAACGATCCTTGCGCCAGCCGCATTGTTTTGACTCGGGGATGTGCGAGAGCTCGGCCGGTATCGGTCGATTTCGCCCTGGTCCCGGCAGACGAACGAGATCGACTCCTTGAAGGTGAAGAGCGGCCCACCGTCGAGGCAGCCGAAGTCGACACCGTTCAGCGTGCACTGCCCTTTCCGCACCTTGCCATTCATCCCGGCGAAGTGAGATCTTGCCTGTCGAAGATGGCCACCGGCGCCGGGCGTAGCACAGGCATCCCTCAGGAGCGCCTCAGCTACGGTGGAAGTATGACGACTATTGCCCTCGTGCGCCACGGTGAGACCGACTGGAACCGTCGCCGACGCTTGCAGGGCCGTGCCGACATCCCGTTGAACGAGACCGGTGTGCAGCAGGCGCGTGTGCTCGCCGGGAGCTTCTCACGGGAGGACTGGTCGTTCGTGCTCAGCTCGCCGCTTTCGCGTGCCTCCGCGACAGCGCGGGAGATCAGCCACGGTGCGGGCATCCCGTTCGCTGGCACGGTCGACGACCTGATCGAGCGCAGCTTCGGGCAGGCCGACGGTGCGACCGCCGAAGACATCGCCGCCAAGTGGGCGGATCGCGTCTTCCCCGATGCGGAACCCGTCGAAGATGTTCGGCGCCGTGGTGCCGCTGTCGTCGACGACCTGGTGGACCGGCATCCTGGCAACCTGATTCTCGTCTCGCACGGCGCTTTCATTCGCGCCACGGTGTCCGCACTCACCGGTGAAGACATCGGCGGAATTGCGAACGCCACCATGGTGCTGCTTTCCCGGACGGATGCCGGCCGCTGGGAAAACGTGCCGGCCGTGCTGACGGTCGCG
>NZ_JAODMP010000055.1 GCF_025464835.1 Mycetocola sp.
CGGCTGAAGTCGCGCGAGGCGTAGCCGAGGGCATGGCCGAGTTTCACGGCCTTCGGGCCGCGGTGGTCGACGCGCCAGTCGTAGAGCGTCGCGACCGGAATGCCGAGGTAGTCGGAGAGCTCCTGGACCGTCAACAGGTGCCCCAGGCGAGCGGCGGGTGAAGCGGGATTGTCGTTCATGCTCGACAGGTGCGCCCAGCCCCAGAGCGCTCAGGACTGCACCAGACGAGACCCGCCAAGCCCGATAGGACGGGGCTTCTGACGGGATTTATGACAGATAAATGAGAGATGACGGCTCTGAGCGGCCATCGTGGCTCCTGTACTTGCGCGGAAATACAGGAAAAGTTGGTGCACCCCCCGGGACTTGAACCCGGAACCCACTGATTAAGAGTCAGTTGCTCTGCCGATTGAGCTAGAGGTGCGTATTTCGGCCCGCAGACAGTGCGGCGGGCCGTGGAAAAGATTAGCATGCGATCCGCGTCCTCCGCCAATCGAGCCGCCGCAACGGCGGGGCGGGTGGGAGCCTGCTCGACGCTATCGTGGGAGCATGACCAGCACTCCCCCGTCCCTCTCCGATGACCTCGCCCTGGCCCTCCGCCTGGCCGATGCAGCCGACGCGATCTCCCTCGAACGGTTCCGGGCAGGAAACCTCGAGGTATCGACCAAACCGGATGCCACGCACGTCACCGACGCGGATCTCGCGGTGGAGAGGGCACTGCGCGACATGCTGGCAGCCGAGCGGCCCGCCGACGGCATTCTCGGTGAGGAATATGGAACGGCGGGGTCGACCGAACGCCAGTGGATCCTCGACCCGATCGACGGCACCGCGAACTTCCTCCGTGGCGTGCCCAACTGGGCGACGCTGATCAGCCTCGCCGTGAACGGGGTCCCTCAGGTCGGCGTGGCCAGCGCTCCCGCGTTCGGCAAACGATGGTGGGCCGCCGATGGAGCGGGCGCCTGGCTTGCCGAGAACGGGACGACGCCCAGGCGGCTCCAGGTGTCCGGTGTGCGGAAGCTCGAGGATGCGTCGCTCAGCTTCCAGAGCATCGCCCAATGGGACGAGGCAGGCTACCTCGACCAGCTCATCGGTCTGTCCCGCTCTGTCTGGCGCGACCGCGCTTACGGTGACATGTGGTCATACGGATTGCTCGCCGAAGGGCTGCTCGACATCGTCGCCGAGTTCGATGTCAAGGAGTACGACATCGCCCCTTTCGTCGTGCTCATTCGCGAAGCCGGTGGCCGGTTCTCCGCGGTCGACGGCACAGACACCATCGCCGGCCGCAGTTCGCTGGCGACAAACGGCATCCTGCACGATCAAGTGCTCGCCGCCCTCACGCACGAGTGAGCGAAGCAACGCAAGGGCCCCTGATCCGGATCTGTGCCGCCTAGCATTTCGGTATGAGCAAGCGAACTCCTGAACCCGTTTACACCACCGCGATCGGCGTGGGCAGGCTGATTTTCGGTGCGCTTCGGCTCAAGCCGATCGTGACGGGCGCAGAGCACCTGCCTGCGACGGGCGGCGCCGTGCTTGCGATCACCCACTTCGGTTACATGGACTTCGCGCTCACGGAGTGGATGGTCTGGCACCGCAACCGTCGTCGCATCCGTTTCATGGCCAAGAAGGGCGCGTTCGACAAGCCCGTCGTCGGCTGGCTGCTCCGGGGCATGCGCCACATCTCCGTGGACATGAAGGCGGGAGGTGAGGCGTACAGCCAGGCGATCACTGCACTCAGGGCCGGTGAGCTTCTCGGCGTGTTCCCTGAGGCCGGGGTCAACCGGTCGTTCACCGTTCGGGACCTCAAGACGGGAACGGTACGGATGGCGGATGAGGCCAGGGTTCCCATCATCCCGATCGCGGTCTGGGGCGGCCACCGCCTCCTCACCAAAGGGCGCAAGCCCTCGCTGGCTGAGGCTCGCAACGTTCCCATCCGGTTCGCCATCGGCGCTCCGTTCACCCCGGATGCAGGCCAGGACGTTCGGCAACGAACCATGGCCCTGCGGGCGTCGATGCAGGCCCTCCTCGACGAAGCACAGGCCAGTTACCCCGAGAACGGCACGGGCCTGTGGTGGCAACCGGCGCATCTCGGCGGTACCGCACCGACTCCAGAGGAAGCAGCCGTCGCTGAAGCGGAACGCCAGCGTCGGAAGGCTGCGGAAGCCGAAGGGAAAGCGCGCTGACTCCCCTGCCGCACCGCGGCACCCGGCGAGCGGCTCAGCGCGGAACGGCGACCAGTCGACCGCGTCCGACCGGGAGCAACGGAGCCACGTAGACCAGGGGCGTCAGCGCGCCGGGGGTGACGAGGACATCGACTTGCCCGAACTTCCAAAGACGGTTGTAGAGGAAGACCGATACCTGGGTCTGGCCGTCGGCGGAGACCCGCCATGTGCCTGTACCCCACTGGGCCGGCTGGCCCCGGCCGTTGAACACGACCGTCGGCTTGAGGAGAGCGCCGAACCACGGCCGCCGGAGTGTGAGTTCGAGCCGTTCCGAGTCCGCCATGAGACCAGCTAACCACGGACATACGCGTGCCGGACGCAGAAAGGCCGCCCAATGGGCGGCCTTTCGGTTCACGTCGCGTGACAGCAACTGGTGGTGGAGATGCGGGGAATTGAACCCCGGTCCACTGCTGTGGTCATGTGCCTTCTACGGGTGTATCCAGTGAAGGCGTTCTACTCGGCTCCGGAATTTGTCACTGGCACCTAATCCGACAAGCCCAGCCTCAGTAAGAGTCCCTCTACGCCCTGAGACGAAACGTAGAAGCAATCTCTCTAAATGGCGCCAGGGTCCGGGTAGAGAGCATCCCCGGTCTGACGGACTTCTTTAGTGCGCTCGCTTAGGCAGCGAGGGCGAAGTCAGTGCGCTTTGAATTGGCACTTATTGTTTTGCGGGGATCGTTAACGAGATAACCCTGCATCCTCGACCCGCTTCTCACAATTGCGCAGGCAGTGTCGAAACCGATCATCCCCATGCACACCTGAGAAGGTGAGTCCTGTCACACGCTGTTGAGTTTCCAAAATGCATCCGAATCATCTCGAATGCAGTCTCTCATCATACAACGGATCCCCGGTGCCGTCTACCTGTCGCTGGATCAGGTCCGAATACAGCCGCACGTGCTCGGCAGCCATCCGTTCCGCGCTGAACCGGTCCTCCGCTGCCTCCCGACAGCGTTGCCGGTCCAGTTCTCCCACCCGCCGCAGTGCATCCGCGAGCGAGCGTACGTCTGTACCGAAGAAGCCGGTGGACCCATCGTCGACGATTTCCGGGGCGGACCCCCTGGAGGTCGTGATGACCGGGGTGCCGGCCGCGAGTGCCTCGATCATCACCATCCCAAACGGCTCCTCCCACTGGATTGGATTGACCAGCGCT
>NZ_JAODMP010000044.1 GCF_025464835.1 Mycetocola sp.
GAGACCTGGTCTACTGTGGCAGACCGCTGGATGTCACTGGTGGTCAGCGCGGCTAACCAGTCGGCGGAGCCAGCAGGCGAAGTACTGGATTCGCACGCGCGCCGCTCGTGACGCCATCTGGAGCGAGAATGACGAGATTGTGTTTGAGCGCTTCCGCGATGTGTGGCCGCTCGCCCTGGCGATTGAAAGGAGACAACGGCCTTCTCGTCGCAGAGGGAGTGTTCCGCAGAACGGTTCTCCGGACTTGAGATCCGGGAAGGCAGCTGGTTCGCTTTCTGATCCTGTCGCGATGGCTCATAAACGCCAGTCGTGCGCCTCGCCCGACAAAAAGCCCGACGAGGGGGCGTCATACGCACGCGGTGAAGCGGGTGATCTTGATGTTTGCTGTCAGTGGGACGCCGCTAACGCAACGTCGCGATCCACGGTCCGCTCGTCCATCCAGAGCATCTCAGGTCTTCGCCCCGGCCTCACCTGTAGCGGCTGGAAGCTCCTCGTCGCCGGTCCGGCTCACCTCATCCGCCTGTCCACCCTCGGATTCCCCGCGCACGAGCGGCAGTTCCTCCTCGTTCCCTTTCTCCGCAGCGGCGATGGCGTCAGCCGCCCGCACGAGGCTGAGGTGCGAAAGCGCCTGCGGCACATTGCCCACCTGCCGGCGCCGAACGGGATCGTACTCTTCGCTGAGCAACCCCAGGTCGTTGACCAGCGTGGTGAGCCGCTCCATCAGCTTCCTCGCGTCCGATACACGCCCCGACGCTGCGTACTGTTCGACTAACCAGAACGAGCAGGCGAGAAACGGATGTTCCGTCCCGGCAAGACCGTCTACGCCGGTTTCCGCGCGATAGCGCAGCAGTAGCCCGTCGACCATGAGTTCGTCCTCGATGGCCGCAACCGTGCCGAGCATCCGAGGGTCGTCTGCGGGGAGGAATCCGATCTGAGGCAGCTGCAGCAGCGAGGCATCCACCGTGGCGGTGTCGTAGTGCTGCACAAACGTGTTGTGCTGGGCGTCGTATCCGCGGGCCATGATCTCCTCCCCCACTTGATCCCGCAGTGCCGCCCACCGTTCGGCGTTCCCGGGCAGTCCGAACTCGGTGATGCCGCGCACCCCACGGTCGAAGGCCGCCCACACCATGGCGCGCGAGTGGGTGAAATAGCGCTCCTCACCGCGGATCTCCCAGATTCCCCGGTCGGGCTTGTGCCAGTTCTCCTCAAGGAACCCGAGCAACGCCAGCTGCAGCGGCCAAGACGCCTCCGACTCTTCGAGCCCGGCGGTGCGAGCGCCGTGCAGCGCGACCATCACTTCGCCGAAGATGTCCCACTGACGCTGCAGGTAAGCGGCGTTCCCGACCCGCACAGGGGTGGCGCCACCGTACCCGGACAGCTCCGGCACCTCGAACTCAGGTAGTCGACGCTCGCCGCCCAGTGCATACATGATCTGCACGTCCGCTGGGTCGCCGGCGATCGCGCGCAGCAACCACTGCCGCCACTCCCCCGCCTCCTCACGGTATCCATGAGTCATGAGCACGCCGATCGTCAGCGCCGCATCACGCAGCCAGACATAGCGGTAATCCCAATTGCGCACACCCTGGTGCTCCTCGGGAAGGCTCATGGTCGCGGCCGCGACGATCCCCCCGGTGTCTTCATGGGTGAGGGCCCGCAGCACCAGAAGGGACCGCTGCACCTGTTCGTCGAACGGCGACGGCGGGTTGCTGCGGCGCGCCCAGTCCTGCCACCACGTCACAGCACGACGCAGTGCCCCGTCGACATCCGTCGGCTCCGGAGGCTGCAAATATGACGGGTACCAGGTCAACACGAGGTCGACGACCTCGTGCTCCGCCACCGCGAAATCGGCGACGTGCCGCAGGCCGTCAGCGCGTAACCGCGGACCGGTGACCAGCACGGCGTCCGGACCCGCCGTCGCCAAAAGCGCTGTCCCGCCGCCATACGCCAATTGTCGGATCCACGGAACCGCGGCGCTGTAGTCGAACCGGATCCGCAGGATCTGGTGGAACGACACCTTGCCCCGCAGCCCTCTCACACGCCGAACGAGGTTTGCGCGCCGGTCGTGCATCGGCATGAAGTCGATAACCTCCGCCTCGCCCTCCTCAGTGCGCCACAGTGTGCGCAGGACGAACGTGCCAGGAAGGTAGGCGCGTTCGGTGTGCGTCACTTTTCCACGCGGGGCGAGCGTCCAGTGACCGGCGTCCTCGGGGCCCACGAGCGCGGCGAACATCGACGGCGAGTCAAAGCGTGGCATGCACAGCCAGTCCAGCGTCCCCTGCCGCGAGATGAGCGCAGCTGTGTGCAGATCTCCGATGAGCGCGTAATCCTCTATCGGGAAGGGACGGTCTGTGGAGTCCGGCTCCCGAACGAAAGAACTTTCACGCGCTGCAGCCACGGATGCACCATATTCCCGGGATCATCTCTGGCGCGAGGGGTTGCGCCCCTGACGAGGAACTCAGAAAGGACCGCGCCTGCGAGGCCGGCGACAGGTGTGGGGGTCGTCGCTGGCATCATGAAGCTATGACCTTGTACTCCGACTTCGGCCCTCGCAGGACCCGCCAGATTCTCGGCGACATACTCGCCCTCGTCCTGATCGGAGGGTGGGTGTGGGTCGGCACGACGGTCTATCAGCTGGTCGCGAACCTCGCCGCGTTCGGCGAGCAAATGGAGGAGGCGGGCACAG
>NZ_JAODMP010000004.1 GCF_025464835.1 Mycetocola sp.
CGCTGTGGCATCCGTTACATGCTGTCGAGCGGTGCACCCGCCCGGTGAAGCGCTGCCTCGAGCAGCTCGAGGTCGATGCGGGCGTGCTCACGTGCGATCGCGCTGGCGGCATCCGCCTGGGCGTCGCAGATAGCGGCGACCAGTTTCTCGTGGTCGGTGAGGGCGCGGGCTTCCATCTGGCGCATGCCGCCGGGTTCGCCCCACAGGTGCGCGGGGGCCGAGATGCTTACGCGAGACTCGAGTTCCACGAGCACCGATTGCAGGGTCGTGTTGTGGGCGGCGTCGCTGATTGCGATGTGCAGCAGTTCGTCGGCCTTCTGCGACTGGAGCCCAGACTCCGCGAGCCGGAAGGTCTGCAGGCGTTCGCGTATCCGCTCGATGTCATCGTCGGTGCGGTTCTCCGCCGCGGCTCGGGCAATGGTGCCGTGCAAGCGGCTGACCGCCTCGCAGGTGTCGCGCATTTCGTTCCAGCGACCACTGAGAGTGCGGTGCACCGACGCGTTCGACGTCGACGTCCACTGCTCGCGCACGAACGAACCGCCGCCGCGGCCGCGCTGCGTCTCGAGGAGGCCCTGCGCTACCAGTCGGGCGATCGCGGAACGCACGGTCATGCGACCCACCTGGAGGGATGCGGCCAGGTCGCGCTCAGACGGCAGCCGCGAGCCGGGCAGATACTCGCCGATCGCGATCGCCGTGGTGAGGCGGTCGGTGATCTCGTCGGCCCGCGACGACGGCACCAGGGGAGCGGTGAGGGTGCCGTGTGTGGGGGCCGGCGGTTGGTCGGGAGACTGGGCTTGCGCTGCGCTCGCCGACTGCACAGGTGCCGGGCCGGTCACTCGTTTGCGCAAGCGAACGCTGCCGGTCATCGATTCTCACCGCCCCTGGTTGTGCGCTGGGCGACCCCTTGCCATGGCAGCCCCTGTAATACCTATGTTAAGCGGTGCTGCGTGTCAACGTCGGCCGGCCGAGGAGCTACTGACCGCTCGATACGACGGGGAGCTCGCGTCGGACCGCGCGGTGAGCGCATCCACCCGGCACCGGATAGACCGGTTGAAGGCGCGCGGCACGATGTCGTCGTGCTCGTTCATGCACTCGCGTTTCCTGCTCAACCGCCCTGGCCCCACCCTTTACCAGCGCGGGCAGTCGCGGGTGTTCGAGGGCGCTGTGGCCGGCATCCACGCCTCGCTCGACGACCGGGACGACGCGGCGCGAGCCGAGTGGTCAGGCGACTGAACGCATCCGTCTGCGCGGAAATGTACCAAATGGTCTTGGCACGAGACCATTTTTACGTCAAGATAATGCAGCCCCCTCACAGGAAAGAGCACCGGTGCCCGAAGTGACGAACACGACCATCCCGTTCGGTGAGTACTCGACGTGGGTCAGCATCACTGAACCCGACGAGCCGCGCGCCGGGGCACTACCCCTCATCGTCCTTCACGGCGGCCCTGGCATGGCGCACAACTATCTTCAGAACCTCAGGGCTCTGACGGACACCGGTCGCACGGTCATCCTGTACGACCAGCTCGGCTGCGGCAACAGCACACACCTGCCTGACGCCCCCGCCGATTTCTGGACGCCGCAACTCTTCGTCGACGAGTTTCAGAACCTGCTCGCCCAGCTCCGCATCACCGAGTACCACCTGCTCGGGCAGTCCTGGGGTGGCATGCTCGGGGCCGAGATCGCAACCCGCGGGCCTGCTGGGCTGCGGAGCCTTGCGATCTGCAACTCGCCGGCATCCATGGCCCTGTGGGCCGAAGGAGCGACCGCACTGCGGGCCGAGCTGCCCGACGACGTTCAGCGCACGCTCACCGCGCACGAGAACGACGGAACCGTCACTGACCCCGAATACCTGCGTGCGGCGGAAGTCTTCTACCAGCGTCACGTGTGCCGGGTGGTGCCGACGCCCGCCGACTTCGCGGCCAGCGAAGACCAGATGGAAGCCGAGCCCACGGTCTACCACACCATGAACGGGCCGAACGAGTTCCACGTCGTCGGCACACTCCGCGACTGGAGCATCATCGACCGCCTCGATCACGTCGCGGTGCCCACCCTCGTGGTGGCCGGCGAATTCGACGAGGCTACCCCGGCGACCTGGGCGCCGTTCGTTGCGCACATTCCGAACGCGACGAGCCACGTGTTCCCGGATGCGAGCCACTGCGTTCACCTGGAGCACCCGGAGGCGTTCCGCCAGGTGATCGCCACGTTCCTCTCGCAGCACGACGACTAAGCACTTCGGCACCAAACCCGCACCTCCCCGCTCACCCACAGAAAGCGCAGACACATGACCACACCGCGGAGTTCCGCCGAGCTGAGCCCCCAGCAGCAGCTCGAGGCATACGGCTACAAACAGGAGCTGAAAAGGTCGGTATCAACCACCGACCTTCTCATCTACGGTCTCATCTTCATGGTTCCAATCGCGCCGTGGGCGATCTTCGGTGTGGTCTACAACGCCGCATCCGGGATGGTGCCGCTCGTCTACGTGATCGGGCTCATCGCCATGATCTTCACCGCCCTCGCCTACCAGCAGATGGCGAAATCGATCCCGCTGGCCGGCTCGGTGTTCTCCTACGTCGGCCGCGGCATCCACCCCACCGTCGGATTCTTCGCCGGCTGGGCGATCCTGCTCGACTACCTCCTGGTACCGACCCTGCTCTACGTGTTCGCGGCCGAGTCGATGATCGGGATCTTCCCCGAATCGCCACGCTGGATGTGGGCGCTGATCTTCGTTGCGGTCAACACCGTGATCAACTTGCTCGGCATCAGCTCAATCAAGCGGATGAACCGCATCTTCCTCGCCATCGAGCTCGTGTTCGTGGTCATCTTCGTGGTGATCGCCGTGAGCGCCCTTACCGGCGGAACCATCCCCGACGCTGCATTCACGATCAGCCCGCTGTGGGACGCGAGCCAGGTGACCGGGCCGCTCATCGCATCCGCTCTCTCGATCGCGGTGCTCAGCTTTCTCGGCTTCGACGGCATCTCCACGATGTCGGAGGAAGCTACCGGCGGCCGCAACTCGGCCGGCCGCGCCATGATCATGGCGCTGTGCATCGTGGCGTTCCTGTTCGTGCTGCAAACCTGGCTCGCCAGCGCGCTGGCCGGCGGGCGCGAATCGTTCAGCGACGACGAAGTGGGCAACGCTTTCTTCACCCTGGTGGAGGCGGCATCGAACAGCGGCTGGATGACCGCGTTCTTCGTTGTGAACGTGCTGGCCGTCGGCATCGCGAACGCGATGGCAGCGCAGGCCGCGACCTCCAGGCTGTTGTTCTCGATGAGCCGCGACCGCCAGCTGCCGAAGTTCCTCAGCCACATCAACAGGCGCCAGGTTCCGCAGAACGCGATCATCCTCGTGTCGGCGCTGTCGGCGATTCTGGTGCTGTTCTTCGTCGGACAGATCGACCTGATCTCGGCGCTGGTCAACTTCGGGGCCCTGTTCGGGTTCATGATGCTGCACCTCGCCGTGATCGTGCACTACATCGTGCGTAAGAAGTCGAAGAACTACCTGCTGCACCTCGCCGTGCCGGTTGTCGGCTTCCTGATCATCGGATACGTGCTGCTCAACGCGAGCGACCAAGCGAAGATCGGTGGAATCGTCTGGCTTATCCTCGGTGCCGCGGTGTTCGCCTACTACCGCGCCTCCGGGCGGAAGACCGACCTCACTGGGGAGTCCGAGCCGGGCTCCGGGCTGGGCAGCGAGTCGAGTGCCGAGCCGCGGGTGGCTCCCGCGACGGGGGAGCGGGGAGCACTGTGAGCGCGGTCAACCTCGACCCGGCAGCTGACCCGGCGCCCGCAAGCGCCGGGCCCGGCTCCGCAGGCCTCGACCACTTCCTCGGCAAGGCCCACGGCAAGTTCGCCTTCTCGGCCGACGAAACGCCCGCCCTGCGCATCACGCCGGGGACCGGCGAGCTGATCGGCTTCGAAACCAGCGACGAGGTGTACCGGCAGCTTCACGAGCACCGGGACATGGCCAAGCTGACGGCAGGCATCAATCCGGTCACCGGGCCCGTCTACGTTGACGGCGCCGAACCCGGCGACGCGCTCGCCGTCACCATCCACGAGATCAGGCTCACCGACTGCGGCTGGTCGGTCAGCCTGCCGGGCACGGGCGCGCTGCAGCACGTCATGGGCGAGGAGATGTTCACCCGGCGCGTTCCCATCGACGCGGCCGGCGCGCACGTCACCGACCGGCACGTGTTCGAAACGCGACCCATGATCGGGTGCATCGGCACGGCCCCGGCGGCCACGGTTGCGGCCTCGGGTGGCAACTCCACGGTCATGCCTGCGTACCCGCAGGGCGGCAACATGGACTTGACCGACTGCCGCCCCGGCTCGGTGGTCTACCTTCCGGTCATGGTGGCCGGCGCGTACCTCTCGATCGGTGACATCCACGCCATCATGGCCGAGGGAGAGTCGTCGTTCGTCGCCATCGAAGCCGAGGGCACCGCCGTCGTGAGTGTCGACCTCGTTCGCGGCATGGGGCTGCGCGCCCCGCGGGTCGAGACCGAAGACGAGTGGATCTTCGTCGGCCTCGGTGACCCGGTGCAGGAGAGCATCACGCGCGGCTACGAAGACATGTTCGGCTTCCTGGTGAACGACAACGGTTGGGACCGCGGCGATGCCTACGCGGTCATGAGCGCGGTCGGGCACACCCGCCTGGGTGGCCCGACCGGGTCGGAATCGCCCGACCCGCTGCATCCGTTCACCGCGGTCGGCGCGGTCACCGTGCACCGGCTGCCGAAAAGCGTTCTGTGGCCCCCGGTCACGGAGTGACGATGACGACGACCGGATACAGTGCGGTTGTCGCCGGCCGAGTCTGGTGGCAGTCGATCGACCCGGGAACGGATGCGACGCCGCTGGTGCTGCTGCACGGCGGCCCCGGCGTGCCGAGCTACTACCTCGAGCCGCTCAAGGCGCTGGCCGACGAGCGCCGGGTGGTGCTCTACGACCAGCTGGGCTCCGGCCGGTCCGACCACCCCGACGACCCGGCGCTCTGGAGTGT
>NZ_JAODMP010000050.1 GCF_025464835.1 Mycetocola sp.
AACAACAACAACGGCGGGCGCGACGGCGCCGATCGCCCACCGGACGGCTACGAACAGGACCGAATCGACGCCGACGCCAGGGGAGGAGTCGACGGTCCCGGCTCACCGGGGAGTCTGTTCCCGTTCGAAGCACAATGCTTTCCGGGTACATGCATGTTCGATGACATCACCATCAGCGACCTCGCCAGCTTCCGGCCTACCGCTCCGACCCTCGAAATGGAACCGGACGGCTGGATGCTCGTTGGTCTGCCGGCGAACTTCATCACGAGGACAAACACTCACGTGGTCTCCGGAACCCTGCTCGACTACCCGCTCGACGTTCGATTCACCCCGTCGAGTTACGCGTGGTCGTGGGGTGACGGCACGACGTCCCGCTCGACGGTACCCGGCGCATCCTGGGCGTCACTCGGCCTCCCGGAGTTCTCGACCACACCCACCAGCCACGTCTTCACGGAGAGGGGAACGTACCAGATCTCAGTCACCGTGTCGTACACCGTGGAATTTCGTATCGATTCGCTGCCTTGGCGGAGCATCCCCGGCACCCTGCCCGGTCCAGCGACGATCGTCGCTGCTGTTGCCGGAAACGCCAAAACCGTGCTTGTCGAGCGTGAGTGCACCGAGAACCCGCACGGTCCTGGTTGCTAGCCCGGATGCTTCTGCTCAGCGTGGGCGCGCCGCATATCGCAAGCACCCCGATAGAATCAAGAGCTAAGCACGGCGAGGGATGCGACGGGAGTGAGGACGAACCAGGTGGCCACAAAAAATGAAGAGCTCTTCTCGGTGGAGGCGCCACTCGTGAAAAAAGGGCCGACCGGTCGCACCCTGAGTGAGTTCGCGGTTCCCGCCCCGCTGAAGAGCCACGGCCCCGCCCGGATCATCTCGTTGTGCAACCAAAAGGGTGGCGTCGGCAAGACGACCACCACAATCAGCCTGGGCGCAGCACTGGCCGACTACGGTCGCCGCGTGCTGTGCATCGACTTCGACCCGCAGGGTGCCCTCTCTGCAGGCCTTGGCGTCAACACGCACGACGCACTGACGATCTATGACCTCCTGTTGTCCAACAAGCACCAGCCGACGGATGCGATCCAGCAGACCTCCGTGCCAGGACTCGACATCATCCCCGCGAACATCGACCTGTCTGCTGCTGAGGTGCACCTCGTGAACGAGGTAGCCCGCGAGCAGATTCTCGCCCGCGTGCTGCGCAAGGTCGGCGGCAACTATGACGTCATCCTCATCGACTGCCAGCCGTCGCTCGGCCTCCTCACCGTCAACGCGCTCACCGCCAGCCACGGCGTACTCATCCCACTCGAGTGCGAGTTCTTTGCCCTCCGCGGTGTTGCGCTGCTGATCGAGACCATCGAAAAGGTCAAGGACCGGCTGAACCCGGCGATCGAACTCGACGGCATCCTCGCCACGATGTTCGATTCGCGCACCCTGCACTCCCGTGAGGTGCTCGAGCGGGTCGTCGACGCGTTCGGCGATGACGTTCTCGAAACCGTCATCGGCCGCACGGTGAAATTCCCGGATGCCAGCGTCGCCGGCAGCCCGATCACCGAGTTCGCTCCCGAGCACGCGTCGGCCAAGGCCTACCGCCAGCTCGCACGGGAGCTGGTAGCCCGTGGCGCTGTCGCCTGATGCGCACGCCGTAGACGGCTCGACGACTTCCCTGGCAGGTCCGGCACCCGACGCGCGGCCCGCCGGGTTCCAGGTCGCCCTCTCCAACTTCGAGGGTCCGTTCGACCTGCTTCTGTCGCTCATCGGCAAGCACGAACTCGACATCACGGAGATCTCGCTCTCCAGAGTGACGAACGAGTTCATCGCCTACCTGTCCCGCGTGGATTCCGCTCTGGAACTCGACCAGGCGAGCGAATTCCTCGTCGTCGCGGCCACACTCCTCGACCTCAAAGTTGCGGGGCTGCTGCCGCAGGGCGAGCTCGTCGACGCGGAGGATGTCGCACTGCTCGAGGCGCGTGACCTTCTTTTCGCGCGGCTGCTGCAGTATCGCGCGTTCAAAGAGGCATCCGCCTGGTTCGCGGGCCACCTCGACGCGGAAGCAAAGCGGCATACCCGGTCGGTTCGGCTCGAGGAGAAATTCCGTGCGCGCACGCCTGAACTGGTCTGGACACTCACCCTCGACGACTTCGCAGCACTGGCGACTCTGGCTCTCACCCCGCGCGAGATCCCCGTGGTCGGGCTCGACCACCTGCACGCACCGCTCGTCAGCATCCGCGAACAGGCGGCGCACGTCGTCGCCATGCTGCGCTCCGGCGAATCGATGACATTCCGGCAGCTCATCGCCGGCGCCGACCAGAAGGGTGTTGTCGTCGCCCGGTTCCTCGCAGTGCTCGAGTTGTACCGGCACGCGGCCCTCAGCTTCGAGCAACTCGAACCTCTTGGTGAGCTCACGTTACGCTGGAGCGCCGAGAACTGGTCAGAGGACAACCTCGCCAATCTGGGAGCAGACTATGACAATTGACACCGACACCCTCCCCGAAACGGATGCCGCTCCGCGCGACGCGACGGACGAGACGCCGGCGACCCCGGTCGAGCTCGAACGTGCGATCGAAGCCATCCTCATGATCGCCGACGAGCCGCAGAGCCTCGTCAGCCTCGCCACCGCCCTCCGGCGGCCGGTGAAAGCCGTGCACGAAGCGGTGAACCGTCTCGTCTCCGACTACGACGGCGTCGACGGCGGCGTCCAGCGTGGCTTCGAACTCCGCGAGGTCGGCGGCGGCTGGCGTATTTTCGTGCGCGCCGCCTACGATGACGTCGTGGCCGACTTCGTCACCGCGGAGAACCCCAGCCGTCTCTCACAGGCCGCCCTGGAGACCCTCGCCGTTATCGCGTACAAGCAGCCGATCACCCGGAGTTCGGTCGCCGCCATCCGAGCCGTGAACGTCGACTCCGTCGTGCGCACCCTCGCCGGGCGTGGTCTCATCACCGAACTGTTCACCGACAGTGAGACCGGCGCGATCAACTACGGCACCACCCCGCTGATGCTTCAGCAGCTCGGTATCAACTCGCTCGACGAGCTCCCACCCATTTCACCCCTGCTCGCCGACGGCTCCGAAGGATTTGACAGTGATTTCCGATAAACCCGCGACTTCCGAAAACGGAAACTTCGAACCCGCTCACGACCCGTTCGCCCCCGAGGGCGTTCGCCTGCAGAAGGTGCTCGCCGCCGCCGGCGTCGCCTCCCGCCGGGTCTCCGAGCAGTACATCACCGAAGGCCGCGTGCGCGTCAACGGTGAAGTCGTGAAAGAACTCGGTCGCCGGATCGATCCCGAGACCGACCACGTCGAGGTCAACGGCACCGCCGTTCAGCTGGACACCACCAAGCGTTACGTTGTGCTCAACAAGCCGGTCGGCGTTGTCAGCACGATGAGCGACGAGCGTGGGCGTCCCGACCTGACCCAGTACACGAAGGACTACGAGGAGCGTCTGTTCAACGTCGGCCGCCTCGATGCCGAGACGAGCGGTCTGCTCATCCTGACCAATGACGGTGACCTCGCCCATGTTCTGGCGCACCCGTCGTTCGGTGTGACCAAGACCTACATCGCGAAGGTCCGCGGCAAGGTGACAGCGCACTCCATCCAGAAACTGATTCATGGTGTCGAACTGGACGACGGCGTCATCGCCGCAGACAAAGCGCGGCTGCTCGACACCCGCAGCACCGCGAAGGGCGACGAGACGAGCATCGTCGAGATCACGCTGCACTCGGGCAAGAACCGCGTCGTTCGACGGATGCTCGCGGCCGTCGGGCACCCGGTGCAGGAACTCGTTCGCCGTCAATTCGGGCCGGTCAACCTCGGCACCCTGCGCGCGGGCCACACCCGCGATCTCACTAAGGTAGAACTCGGTGAACTGCTGACAATCTCCCGGCAGACGCAACTGAACGACAGCCAGGACGCCGACCGCGACTCGGTCGAATAGAAGAGACTCTGTGAACGACAATCCCGTGAAGGACGCCGCCGAGCGCCGCCCCAACGCCCCACGGCTCTCCGGCCAGGTCCGCATCGTCGGCGCAGGCCTGCTCGGGGCGAGCATCGGCCTCGCGTTGACAGCGCAGGGTGTCGACGTGATCCTCGCCGACGCGTCGCCAGCTCAGCTTCGGCTCGCCGTTGACTACGGCGCCGGTCGCCCCGAACGCGCGGATGACGCGCCTCGAATCGTCGTCGTCAGCGTGCCGCCGGATGTCACGGCATCCGTTCTCGAGGCAGAGCTCACCCGCTTCCCCGACGCGGTCATCACCGACGTGGCCAGCGTTAAACGCGAGCCGTTCCGCACCCTCACTCAGCGCGGAGTCGACCTCACTCGTTACATCGGCTCGCACCCCCTCGCCGGCCGCGAACGCGGGGGAGCGATCTCGGCACGCGCCGACCTGTTCCTCGGCCGCCCCTGGGTGATCTGCCGCGACGAGGAGACGCCGTCAGAAGCTCTCGCGCTGATCGAAGACCTGGCGCTCGACCTCGGCGCCTCACCCATCGAAATGACCCCGGAGGAGCACGACCGCTCCGTCGGCCTCGTCTCGCACGTGCCGCAGCTGATCGCGAGCCTGCTCGCCAAGCAACTCGTCAGCGCCCCGGACTCCGCCGTGCGGCTCACCGGGCAGGGGCTCCGCGACACCACTCGCATCGCCGCAAGCGCTCCTGAGCTGTGGGTGCAGATCCTCGGTGCAAACGCCGGCCCCGTCGTCGAGGTCCTCGACGGGATCGCCGCCGACCTGGCGAAGGTCACAGACGCCCTCCGCGACCCGGAGGCGCCCGGCGCCCGCCGCGCCATCGCCGACGCCATCGCTGCCGGCAACACGGGTGTCGCCCGGTTGCCGGGCAAGCACGGTCAGGACCGCCGTTACGCCACCATTGTCGTCATGGTCGACGACAAGCCCGGCCAGCTCGGTCTGCTTCTCACCGAACTCGGTGACATCGGGGTCAACATGGAAGACCTTCGGCTCGAGCACTCCCCGGGTGCCCAGATCGGCCTCGCCGAGATCGCCGTACTTCCCGAAGTCCAGCAGCGCACCATCGAAGATCTCGAGGCACGCGGCTGGCGGATTGCGAGCGTCTGAAGCATGACGAAGACAGTGGTGGCCGTCGACGGCCCGGCCGGTAGCGGAAAATCCAGCGTCTCCAAGGCCGCGGCGAAAAGGCTCGGCTTCGACTACCTCGACACCGGTGCCGCCTACCGGGCACTGTCCTGGTACGTCCTCGACCGGAAGCTCGATTCGACGGATGCCGCCGCGGTCGTCGCATCCCTGCCGGACTTCCGGTACGCGATCGGCACGGACCCGTTCGGATACCACGTGCGGGTGGGGGAGACCGACGTGACGGAGAGCATCCGGGAACCCCGCGTCACCGCCGTCGTCAGCAACATCGCCCGGGTGCCTGAGGTGCGTGCGCACGTCACCGGGATCTTCCGGGACATCATTCGCGAATCCGTCGCGCCGGGTATCGTCGTCGAGGGCCGGGACATCACCACGGTCGTCGCACCCGACGCCACAGCTCGCATTCTTCTTACAGCATCCGAAGAGGCTAGAATGTCTAGACGCTCTGCAGAACTTGCATCCGAATCGGCTTCGGAGGTTGCGAGTGCGTTGCAGAAGCGTGATCGCGCAGATTCGCGCGTCGTCGACTTCATGACCGCCGCAGCTGGCGTCACCACCGTCGACTCCACCACGCTCACCTTTGACGAGACCGTCGACGCCGTGCTCGATGTGATCCGTACTTCGCAGAAAACCTAGAACGACCCGCATCAAACGGCGCCGTTCGCAGAGAGAGACCGATTATGGCTGACGATTATGAAGACACCGCCGAGCTGGACGACCAGCTCGTAGAGCGGATGGGGGACCTCGACGAGGACCTCGCGCACCGCCGCGCTGAAGCCCTCCGCGCAGGGCTTGCGGATTACGACCTCGGTGACGAAGACCTCGAGATCCTCGAGTCCATCACCGAAGACCCCGACGCGATCCGCTACCTCCCCGCGCTTCCGGTGCTCGCCATCGTCGGCCGCCCGAACGTCGGCAAGTCCGCGCTCGTGAACCGGATCCTCGGCCGGCGTGAAGCCGTCGTCGAGGACACCCCCGGTGTCACACGCGACCGGGTCAAGTACAAGGCAGAGTGGAACGAACGCCAGTTCACCCTCGTCGATACCGGCGGTTGGGAGCCAGATGCCAAGGGCATCGACGCTTCGGTCGCCGCTCAGGCCGAGGTGGCCATCGATCTCTCCGACGCCGTTCTCTTCGTCGTCGACGCGAATGTCGGCGCCACGGCGACCGACGAGCAAGTCGTCCGGATGCTCCGCAAGATGGACAAGCCGGTCTTCCTCGTCGCCAACAAGGTCGACGACGTGCGCCAGGAGCCGAACGCCGCAGCCCTCTGGTCGCTCGGCCTCGGCGAGCCATACCCGGTCTCCGCACTGCACGGGCGCAACGTCGCCGACCTGCTCGACCTCATCATGACGAAGCTGCCGAAGGTATCGGCCGTCGCCAAGGAAGAGGTCGGCGGACCCCGCCGCGTCGCCATCCTCGGCCGCCCGAACGTCGGCAAGTCGAGCCTGCTCAACAAGGCAGCGGGTGAAGAACGCGTAGTCGTGAACGAACTTGCCGGAACCACCCGTGACCCGGTCGACGAGCAAGTGGAGATCGCAGGCAAGGTGTGGCGTTTCGTCGACACCGCCGGCATCCGTCGCCGCGTGCACCTGCAGCAGGGCGCAGACTTCTACGCCACACTGCGTACGAGCGCCGCACTGGAGAAGGCCGAAGTCGCCGTCGTCATGCTCGACGTCTCCGAGCCGATCTCTGAGCAGGACGTCCGGATCATCGACCTCGTGCTCGAGTCGGGGCGCGCCCTCGTGCTCGCGTTCAACAAGTGGGACCTTCTCGACGACGAGCGCCGCCGGTACCTCGAGCGTGAGATCGAGCAGGACCTGGCGCACGTCGCCTGGGCACCCCGCGTCAACATCTCCGCTCGCACCGGTCGTCACATGGAGAAGCTCGTGCCGGCCCTGGAGCTCGCGCTCGAGTCGTGGGACACCCGTCTCCCCACTGGCAAGTTCAACGCGTTCCTCGCCGAGCTCACCGCCGAGCACCCTCACCCCGTCCGTGGCGGCAAGCAGCCGCGCATTCTCTTCGGCACCCAGGCCTCGAGCCGTCCGCCGACCTTCGTGCTCTTCACCACAGGCTTCCTCGACCCGGGTTACCGCCGGTACATCCAGCGTCGTCTCCGCGAGGTCTACGGCTTCGAAGGCAGCCCGATCATCGTCAACATGCGTGTGCGTGAGAAGCGTAAGCGCACGTAACCCTCGTGTGCGGCGCACGGCCCGTGAGAAGCTGAACAGGTGACTTCCGAGCTCGTGCCGCCGCACCCCAGGAACCCGGGTGATGCCTGGGTGTTCGCCGACGACGGCTCCAAATACTGGGGTCGTTTCGGTGCTGCCGGCCTGCTCGCCGTCGACCCCCGCCGCGGCGTGCTGCTTCAGCATCGCGCGCTGTGGAGCCACTTCGGTGGAACGTGGGGTTTGCCCGGCGGTGCGCGCCACGAGGGCGAGAGCGCCGTGGACGGCGCCATCCGCGAGGCCAGTGAAGAGGCAGCGGTTGACCCGGATGCCGTCCGGTCACGATTCAGCCACACGCTCGACCTCGGGGTCTGGTCGTACGTGACCGTCGTCGCCGACGTCGTCGCCCCGTTCGAGCCGCGTGTTGCCGATCCGGAAAGCCTCGAGATCCGCTGGGTACCGCTCGACGACATCGGAGCGTTGCCGTTGCACCCCGGTTTCGGGCGCATGTGGCCCAGCCTGCAACGGGACCTCACGTTCCGCCCAGTGCTTCTCGTCGACATGGCGAACGTGGTCGGTTCACGGCCAGACGGCTGGTGGAAGGACCGCGCTGGCGCTGCGGAACGCCTCGGCGCGCAGCTTCACAGGCTCGCCGCGCTCGGCGTCTCCGCCCGCGCCCTGGACCTGCCTCAGTCCCACTGGTGGCCCGAGGTCGTCGCCGTGCTCGAAGGTCAGGCGAACGGCGCCGCTCTAGACGCGACCGACCGGCTTCGTCTGATTCGTGCCGAGACCGACGGCGATTCGCGGATCGTCGACGAGGTGAGCCGTCTCGCCGCCGGGGTGGGAGCATCCGGGATCACGGTCGTCACCAGCGACCAGGCACTGCGGGCCCGCGTCGAGGCCCTCGGTGCCCAAACCCGGGGAGCCGGCTGGCTCCTGGATCTGCTCGACTAGCCTGTTTGCCCCACCCCACCGTTGTTCGAGCAGCGACGCGAGGAACGAGCGCCGTGTATCGCCCGTCGGCGCGGCCGTGAACGGCCTTGCTCAGGAACCAAGATCCCCGGCGTGGTCTCGATACGCTCGCTGGCGCTCGCTACTCGACCAGCGAGCTTTCCGTTGCTGGAGTGGGCCGCTTGCGCTCCTCCGTTGATCGAGTAGGCCGCTTGCGGCCGTATCGAGATCCCCGGGCGCGCACCGGCTGATGTCGGTGGTCGCTGGGAAACTGGTGTCAGGGAAAACCTCCACGAACTTGCGGATCAAGCGTAGGAGTCGGGCGACGCGGCCGACTCGCAGGGCATGGATTTCGAACGGGTGGAGTTCACTGGCGCCGGCACCCCGAGTGCACCTCACGAGGAGGACTCAGCTGCATCACCGAACCCGACGTACTGCTCACCGCACCCGAATCGCCACCGAAAAGGATCGACCCTTGCCCTGCGGCATCCCCGCCGCCACCTGACCGTGACCAGACTCCGCCTTGTGAAAGGTGACTCGCCGTAGGGCATACGACCGCTCACGAATGCGGGGCGTTGCCGGCCGACCCGACCAGGCCCACGGTGTCGTCTTGACACCCTCGATACTCGCGATGCGGCGTCGAAGCCGTCAGCCCCGCCGCAACCACACCGTCGACTCGCCCGGCACCTCCAGGCCATCCAGTGGGCTGCTGAAAAGCAGCACTTCACCCTCGGGCAGCGCCACCGGCGTCGTACCGAAATTCATCACTGTCTCCCATCCGTTCGGCCGGCGGAAGTGAACGACGTCGGCCTTCGATGGGATCCACTCGAGTTCCTCACCGGTCTGCAGTGCCCGCCGCAGGGCAAGCGCATCGCGGTAGAGCCAGAACGTGGAATTCGGGTCCGTCGCCTGAACCTCGACGGCCACCGCGCTCCACGACGGTGGCTGCGGTAGATGTGGTTCTCCTGAACCGAACCCGAACGACGGGCCGTAGGGCGTCCACGGAATCGGCACGCGGCATCCGTCACGGCCGATGTCAACACCGGGGTTACGGAAGAACGCGGGGTCCTGTCGTCGCTCGTCCGGAATATCCGCGACCTCGTGCAGTCCCAGCTCCTCGCCCTGATACAGGTACGCGGAGCCGGGCAGGGCGAGTTCGAACAACGTCGCAGCGCGAGCACGGCGGAGCCCGCGTTCGGCATCGAGCACGGGAAAGGTGCCGCCAGAGCGCAGCCATTCGCTGCCGTGCTTCTCAGCTGGATCGGCGGGTTCTGGCAAGCCGTAGCGAGTGGCGTGCCGCACCACGTCATGGTTCGAGAGCACCCAGGTCGTCGACGATCCGGACAACGCGGCCAGTGCGAGGTTCTCGTCGACGATCCGACGGAACTCCTTGGCGTCGAAGTTCGCCTCGAGGAGATCGAAATTGAACGCCTGGCCGAGCCCCTCCGGGCTGGCGTACCGGTGTCGCCGGCTCGATTCCACCCACGCTTCGGCCACGGCGGTGCGAGGTGGCGTGTAGCTGTTGAACAATGCCCGCCACTCGGCGTAGATCTCGTGAACCTCGTCACGATCCCAGAGCGGATGCCCGCCGTCATCGCGGGGGAGCGCGTCAAGCGCCGCCTGGCTGGGCAGCTCCTCACCGAGTCTTTTCGCGAGACCGTGTGCAACGTCGATACGGAAGCCGTCGACGCCTCGGTCGGACCAGAACTTCAGCGTCTTCAAGAAATCGTGACGCACTTCACGGTTGTCCCAGTTGAGGTCGGGTTGCTCCGTCGCAAAGAAGTGCAGGTACCACTGGCCGTCGCCGACGGGCTCCCAGGCCGGCCCGCCGAAGGCGCTTGTCCAGTCGGCGGGTGGGATCGACTTATCCGGCCCCAGCCCGTCGCGGAAGATGTACCGATCCCGCGCAGCAGAACCGGGTGGTGACGCGAGCGCCTCCACAAACCATTCGTGCCGGTTGGACGTGTGGTTGGGCACGATGTCGACGATGAGGCGGATGCCGGCACCGCGCAGATCAGAGACGAGCGCGTCGAAGTCCGTGAGCGTGCCGAGGCGCGGGTCGACGTCGCGGTAGTCGTCGACATCATAGCCACCGTCGACGAGCGCTGACGGGTAGAACGGGCTGAGCCAGACCGCGTCCACCGCGAGCCGGCGGAGGTAGGAAACTCGGGAACCGATGCCGGGAAGGTCCCCGATCCCGTCGCCGTTGGCATCCGCGAAACTCCGTGGATAGATTTGATAGACCGCCGCCTGGCGCCACCAGAATGGGTCGTCGTCGATCATCGGCACGTCAACCCTTCACAGCGCCCTGCGTGACGCCCTCCATCACCCAGCGCTGCGTGAACAGGTAGACGATGATCGCCGGCGCCATGGCCATCAGGTACGACGCGAACGACACGTTGTAGTTGCTGCTGAACTGGGTCTGGAAGATCTTCTGCACCACTGGGATGGTCTGCTGGCTGGAGTCGGCGATGATCAGCGACGGCATCATGAAGTCATTCCACGAGGCGAGGAACGCGAAGATGGCGACCGTCGCACTCATCGGCGCGAGCAGCGGGAAGATCAGCTGCCAGAATGTCTGCCAGGTCGTGGCACCGTCGATCCGGGCACTTTCCTCCAGCTCGAGCGGAATGGAGCGCAGGAACGCTGTGAACAGCAGGATGCTGAACGAGAGCTGGAACATGATGTGCAGGATCGTCACCCCGACCGGGTTCGCAAGGCCGACCAACCCGGTGAGCTGGATCTGCGGGAGTGCGACCACAGGGAACGGCAGGAACATGGCAGCGAGCAGGTAGAAGAACGAGTAGCGGAACAGCCGGTGTTCCCAGTTGCGCACGATCGCGTAGGAGGCGAGGGCGGCGAGGAGCACTGTGCCGACCACCGTACCGATCGTCACCAGGACCGAGATGGTGAAGGCGACAGGGAAGTTGGTCAGATCCCACGCCTGGCTGAAGCCAGAGAAGTCGATCGGGGCCGGGAGCGAGAGCGCATTGCCGTCGACGGCCTGCGCCGACGTCTTCATCGACATCGAGATCGTGACGTACAACGGCAGCAATACCGTCAGCGAGCAGAGGAACAGGATGATCATGACCGGCCAGTTCGTGGTCTCCTGGCCGACCTTGCCGCGTCGGCGGCGGGCCGGCGAGGTGCGCGTGTCTTCTGAGGCAGCCACGGCTGGGGCGAGCGGCCTCGTGCTTTCCTGCGTCATGAGAGTGCCGCCTTTCCGCGGGTGAGCCGCAGCTGGAGGATCGAGATGAGCACGGCGATGATGAAGAACAGGGTCGCGTTCGCCATCTGGTAGGCGTAATCGCCGCCGGTGAATCCGGTGAAGATGGTCATGGCGATGCTTCGCGTGGCGGTGCCCGGTCCGCCGTCGGTCAGTCCGACGATGATGTCGTACACGTTCAGATAGTTCTTGAACCCGAGAATGACGTTGATGACGACGTAGCCGGCAACGAGGGGGAGAGTGACCGAGCGGAGCCGGACCCAGGCACTCGCGCCGTCGATGTCCGCCGCTTCGTAGACCTCGCCTGGGATCGAGAGCAGACCGGCGATGTAGATCAGCAGCGCGCCCGGGATCGATTGCCACGCCGAAACGATCACGATCGCGAGCCAGGCGAGGTTCTCGTTCGCGAGAATCGACTCCTGCAGCCAGCCGATTCCCGTTGCGCTGCCGAGCGCAGGCAGCGAGTTGGAGAAGAGGTACTTGAACACGAACGCTATGACGATTCCCGAGATGACCATCGGGATGACGAAGATAGCCCTCAGCGGGGCTTTCAGCCGGATCCGGGATGTCAGCGCCACCGCGAGGAGGAAGGCGATCACGTTGACGAGGATCACCGTGACCAGAGCAAAGCCGAAGGTGAAGCCGTAGCTCGACAGAATCGCGGGGTCGGAGAACACCGCTATGTAGTTGGTGAGCCCGACCAGCTGCCAGTCGCCGAAGCCGATGAAGTTCGTGAAGCTGTAGAAGATTCCGAGGAGCGCCGGGAGGGTGATGAACAGAGTGAACAGGATGAGTGTCGGCAGAAGGAACAGGTAGTAGACCGGGTCGACCTTCGGTTTGCCTGAGCGTGTGTGCGCCCCGACGATGTGGTCGCCCTGCCCGCGTTCCGCTTCGACGACGAGGGAGCCTGCGGTCGCCGAGACCGGGGTGATGGGAGTCGTCATGTCTGTGTCCTCCTGGTGGCGCTGTCTACTCGCGTGGTTGGGTCATTCGCGCAGGGCGAGCCGCGCCCAGTCGGCGTCGAGTCGGCGCAGCGTTCTGTCGATGTCGGCGCCGGTCGCGATGGCCTGTACATAGTTGGCGGTGGGGATGCTCAAGTGGACGCGCTGTGACGCGCCGAGATAGAAGCGGCCGTCCTCGTAGTAGTCCTGCATTCCGAGGATGCGTTCATCTGTGGCCGGAGCGGCATCGGTGGTTGTGCCGAAGCCGAGGAAGGCCGCGTTGTACTCGTCCATGATGTCCTGCTGCATGAGGAACGAGACGAACTTGCGTGCGGACTGCTTGTCGTCGCTGATCTCAGGAACCCACAGTGCGAGGTCGATGTTCACCCGCACCTTGAGGTCATCCGGGTCATCGGTTGCAGGCAGCGGGAAAGTTCCAAGTTTGAGATCCTTGTTGGTCTTCGCGATCTCACCGAGCGCCCACGGCCCTTGCATCAGCATCGCCGCCTCACCCTTGGCGAAGGCAACGTTCCCGTCGCCGTACGTCCGGCTCGGTGCGTCGTCGTTCGAGTAAGCGGCAAGCTGCACCATCTTCTCGACCGGCTCCTTCACCGTGTTCTCGAAAGAGACCGATGAGTTCGGGCCCACCTCAGTGCCGAGCTCGTTCATCTGCTTGTAGAAGTCGGCGACGTCGATGGACCCGCCGACGGTGTAGTCGAACAGTCCCTGAGCGATCGTCCAGGGCTCCGAGAAGGTGCTGTAGATCGGTGTGATCCCGGCCGCCTTGAGTGTTTCGCACACGTCGATGAGTTCGCTCCAGGTGGTCGGAACGTCCAGACCGTTGTCTTCGAAGATCTGCACGTTATAGATGACGGATGCAGCGGCGACCGAGTAGGGCAGCACGCTCGTGCGGCCAGGGTAGGTCGAGTACTGGTCGACGAGATCCTGCACGTCAGGGCGGATGCGATCCGCCTCGGGCATGTCGGAGAGGTCGGAGAGCGCGCCGCGTTCCATGAATCGTGACATCTCCATGTTGTAGTTGAGGAGTCCGACGTCAGGGGGGTTTCCGCGGAGGAAGCCGGCCGAGAGGTTGGATGCGGTGTCGAGCGTCACATCCACGTCGGACTGCTCTTCGTTGAACTGGTCGACGAGGTCCTGGAAGTAGGGGATCGCCTCGGGCTTGCTCATGTGGAAGGTGATCTCGGCGGGGCCGGATCCCGCACTGGAGCACGCCGTCAGGGCGAGAGAGCTGCCGAGAATCGCGACCAGAGCCAGGCCGGCTCGAGAGCTGAATGATGAACGGTGGAGCACGACGTTGTCCCCCTTGCGAAGCCGGGCAGGCACGGTCAGGATCGACTAGATATAGAGTGCGTATCTATTCGTGTCGTAAATGATGCGCCCACCTATGAGAAAGGTCAAGGGGTGTGAAGCGCACTGTCGTTGCCTCGTCGCCACAGTTCCTCCGGGCGCTCAACGCTCGTCATGTGCTCGAACATGCGTGGGATCTTCCCGTGGTGACGGCATCCGATCTGATGGCCGCCACCGGTCTCACCCGCGCCACGGTGATCGGAATCTGCGACGATCTCGTCGAGCTGGGCTGGCTCGAGGAGCTCGGTAACGCACGCACCGGCGGGGACTATCGCAAGGGGAGGCCCGCCCGGCGCTACGCACTTCGGGATCGGGCGGCCGCCGTTGTGGGGGTAGACGCGGGATACGACCGGATGTCGGCTACGGTCGCGGACCTTCGCGGGCAGGTTCTCGGCCAGGCAGAGGTACGCATCCTCGCCGGGACGCCGGAGAGCCCGGACCGGCTCGCGGATGCCGGCACTCGGCGTCGGCTCGCCCGCTCGGTCTTCGATGACGCGCTCGCCGACTCCGGCATCGACGCGTCGACGGTTCTCGCCATGACCGTCGGCGTTCCCTCGCCGATCGATGCCGCCGGAAATTCTCCGCCGCATCCGACGGGGTTCTGGCAACTGATGAACCCTGGGCTGCTCGAGGTGTTCACCCGGTGCGCGCCGCTTGTGACGGTGGAGAACGATGCGAACCTGGCGGCGATCGCCGAGCGATCGGCGGCCGGGGGCGGTGGCCGTGACGTGGACTCGTATATCGCGATGCTCGTCGGCGAGGGGATCGGAGCCGGGCTCATGATCGACCGGCGGCTTGTCCGCGGCCGGAGGGGTGGGGCAGGGGAGATGCGGTTCCTCGACTATGTCGACGGCGTCAGGTCAGCGAACGGTCTGGCGTTGACGGCCAGGCAGCTGGCAAGCGAAGCCATCCGGTCCGGAACCCTCAAGGCGGGCAGCCCGCTCGCGGCGCTCCTCCCCGAGAACCTGACCGAACGTGAGGTGATGGATGCTGCCGCGTCCGGTGACGTGGCGGCGGCCGGCATCCTGGAAGAGCTCGCCGAGCGTCTCGCTCGAATCTGCATCGTGCTCGGTGACCTGCTCGACGTCGACCGGGTCATCGTCGGCGGGGCCGTAACGACCACGATGCCGGGGGTCATCGCTCGCGCCGCTGCCATCATCGGAGCGAGCGGTGACCCGACGGCTCCGGAGCTTCTGCCTTCGGCGCTTGGTCCTGAGGCGGTCGGCACCGGAGCCGTCGAGCACGCGCTGTCGCTCGTCCGGGAGCGGGCGCTCGACCTGGGCCCCCTGGCGATGTCGCCGGTCGCTTGACGTTCGGGCTGAGTTGGTCTCGATACGCTCGCTGCGCGAGCTACTCGACCAGCGGTGTGAGTCTCGTTGGTCGAGTAGCGACCGAGCGAAGCGAGGCCGCGGTCTGGCTGTCGTTGGTCGAGTAGTGACCGAGCGAAGCGAGGCCGGCGGTCTGGCTCTCGTTGGTCGAGTAGCGACCGAGCGAAGCGAGGCCGCGTATCGAGACCTGCGGTGTAGCGTCCTCACGCGAGCTACTCGACCAGCGGTGTGAGTCTCGTTGGTCGAGTACCGACCGAGCGAAGCGAGGCCGCGGTGTGGTTGTCGTTGGTCGAGTAGCGACCGAGCGAAGCGAGGCCGCGTATCGAGACCCCCACCGCGCCGCGACTACGGTCGGTCGTCGTCGCGTCTGCGCGATCCCCTTGCCCGTGGAGTCTCTTCGAGCGGAGGTTGGACCCGGATGTCGGATGTCCTGATGTCTGTCGGCCGGTCACCGGCATCCCACGCCTGGTTCACCGCGGCGGACAGCGACGTGTTGGCGGCCGCCGCTGCGGCGAGGGTGCGCTCGAGACGGCTCTGTCGGTGGCGCAACCAGACACCGAGCCCGATGATGACGATCAGTGCGAGGTAGCAGATCGCCGCAAACGGGCGGGTGAACAGAGCACCGAGGTCGCCCTGGCTCAACTGCAGCGCTCGCCGCAGTTGTGCTTCAGCCATCGGCCCGAGGATCATTCCGATTACGAGCGGCGCAATCGGGTACCCGTAGCGACGGAGGAAGTACCCGACGATTCCGATGAACAGGAGGATCACGATGTCGACAATCGAGAAGTTGACAGCGTAGGCGCCGAGGGCCGCGAAGGTGAGGATACCGGCGTACAGGTACGGCCGCGGGATCTGCAGCAGCTTCACCCAGATGCCGACGAGTGGCAGATTGAGCACGAGCAGCATGACGTTGCCGATGTAGAGGCTCGCGATGAGCGCCCAGACGAGGGCTGGCTGGTTGGTGAACAGCTGCGGACCGGGCTGGATGCCGTAGGACTGGAACGCGGACAGGATGATCGCTGCGGTCGCGGTGGTCGGCAGGCCGAGTGTGAGCAGGGGGACGAGCACACCGGCGGCCGCCGCATTGTTCGCGGCTTCCGGGCCGGCGACGCCTTCGATGGCACCGCGACCGAACTGTTCCTTGCGTTTGCTGAGTTTCTTCTCACTGGCGTAGGAGAGGAAGGTGGCGACATCCGCTCCACCGGCCGGGATGGTGCCGATCGGGAATCCGATCGCGGTTCCACGAAGCCACGGTTTCCAGGAGCGACGCCAGTCGTCCTTGGTCATCCAGCTGCGCCATCCCCGGGTCACCGGGACGAGCGCTATCGGACCGTGTCGCATCCGGCTCGCCACATAGAAGGTCTCGCCGACGGCGAAGAGCCCCACGGCGACGAGCACGATGTCGATGCCGTCGGCGAGGGGAAGCAGCCCGAATGTGTAGCGCTGCTGGCCGGAAAGGATTTCGGTGCCGATGAGGCCGAGGAACAGGCCGATGCCCAGCGACGTGAGGCCTCGCCAGACCGACGAGCCGAGCAGGGCGCCGACGGTGATGAACGCGACGACCATGAGGGCGACGTAGTCGGCCGGTGCCAGCTGCACGGCCCACTTGGCGATGATCGGGGCGAGGAGGGTGAGTCCGATGGTGGCGATGGTGCCGGCGACGAACGAGCCGATCGCCGCGGTTGCCAGGGCTGCGGCGCCTCGGCCGAGTTTCGCCATCTTGTTGCCCTCGAGGGCGGTGACGATCGAGGCGGATTCGCCCGGGGTGTTGAGCAGGATGCTCGTGGTCGACCCGCCGTACATGCCGCCGTAGTAGATACCGGCGAAGGTGATCAGAGCGGCGGTGGGGTCGAGCGTGTAGGTGAGCGGCAACAGCAGGGCGACGGTCATGGCCGGGCCGATGCCCGGCAGCACGCCGACGGCGGTGCCGACGAGCACGCCGAGGAATCCGAAGATCAGGTATTGCGGCTGGAGGGCGGTTGCGAAACCCTCCAGCAGGCTCAGGATGTTCTCCATGTCAGCCTCTCAGGCTTCGCAGCAGGGGCTCGAGCCACGTCAGCAGCGGCCCGGAGGGGAGGGAGAGGCCGAGGACTCCCCCGAAGAGTACGTAGACGACCAGGCCGAGGGCGAGGCCGATGAGCAGAGCGGCCCACCAGCGTTTGGCGCCGAGTGACCAGGCGACACCGCCGAAAAGGACGGCGGCGGCGAACGGCCAGCCGATCACTTCGATGAGGGCGATGTGCGCCGCGACGAAAACCGTGATCTTCGCGAGCGTGATCCAGTCCGTCTTCGCGTGAGCGTCGACATCCTCGCCTTCCTCCACGTCGGCGAGTCGCCCGCGCAGCACGCCGACGAGGACCGCTGCTGCGGAGACGATCAGGATCGTGCCGACCAGGAACGGGAAGACCCGCGGTCCGACCTGCGTGCCGGCGCCGGGAAGCCGGATGGCGAACGCGCCCGCGAACACGAAGATGCCGAGCGCGAGAGCCAGCCCGGCGAAGATCAGTTCGCCGAGGTTCGAGCGAGGGGCGGTAGTGCCGACCGGCTCGTCGCCGGTCGCCGGGCGCGCCGGGCTGATGCCAGACGCGCCCGCCGATGGGGTGGACATGGTCAGCTGACCAGCCCGATGTTCTTCAGCGTCGTGGTGACCTCGGCGATGTTGTCGTCGAGGTACGACGCGAACTCGTCGCCGGTGAGGAAGGCATCCGCCCAGCCGCGGGTTTCGAGCTGTTCGGTCCAGGCTTCACCGTCGTGGAGTTCGGTCACCACACCGATGAGCGCTTCGCGGTCGGCGTCGGAGATGTCGCTGGGGGCGAGCACGCCGCGCCAGTTGGTGAGCACCACGTCGTAGCCCTCTTCGCTGATCGTCGGCACGTCTGGCAGGTTCTCGGCGGGTTCGGCGCTCGACACGGCGAGGGCCTTCATCGTTCCTGCTTCGATGTGCTCGGCGAACTCGCCGATACCGGAGATTCCCGCGGAGGCGTTGTTACCGAGGATGAGCGATACCGCTTCACCACCCCCGGAGTTGGGGATGTAGTTGAGGTTCTCGGCGATCTCGCTGCCGGAGAGCCCGGCCTCCTCGAGCATCAGACCGGCCAGGATGTGGTCGGCGCCGCCGGCTGAGCCGCCGGTGACCGTGACGTCCTGTCCGTTCTCGGCGATGTCCTCGACGAGGTCCTTCAGAGTGTCGTACTTCGAATCGGCGGGAACGACGACGACCAGTGCCTCTTCGGTGAGCCGGGCGATCGGCGTTGTGTCTTCCATCCGGTTCTCAGCCGCGTTGGTCTCGACCGCGCCGACCATGACGAGGCCGGTCACCATGAGGGTGTACGGGTTCTGCTCGTTCGCCAGGGAGGCGAGGCCGACGGTTCCACCGGCGCCGCCGATGTTCTGCACGGGGGCGCTGTCGACGATGCCTTCCGAGGTGAGCGTCTCAGACATGGCGCGGCCGGTCTGGTCCCATCCGCCGCCGGGGTCTGCGGGGACGATGATCTGGAGGTCGGTGACCTCGACGGTTTCGGCTGCGTCGCTGGTCTTGCCGGGTTTGGTTCCCGTGTCAGCGGCCGGGGTGCTGCAGGACGCCAGGGTGACAGCCGTTGCTGCGGCCACCATGACCAGTGCGAGTCGTCGCATGATTTCTCCTCGTTGAGTGAATTGCCTCGTTGCAAAACGCGATGATGCTGATGAGCACGGTAGTTCGGCCGGTGACGTTGCAGTGCCTTTCGTAAGTATTGGCCGTGACTTATCGCTCTGGAGAGGTCGCAGCGGGTCGTCGTCTGCGGCTATTGGCGCGACAATGGGGGAGTGAAGGCAATGTCGCTTCGGGTCCAGCTCCTGCTGTTGCAGGCGCTGATCGTGTGCGCCGTGGTGCTGGTGACCGGCATCGTCGCGGCGAGTCTCCTCGAACGCGAGATGCGTGCCGCCTACCTCGACCGGATGATCGGTGTCGCTCAGTCGGTGGCGACACTTCCGGCTATCCGCGACGCGTACGACGACAAGGATCCCGCCGCGGTGATCCAGCCGATCGCCGAGGTGATCCGGGAGGCGTCGAACGTGACCTATGTGGTGGTGACGGATGCCGACGGCATCCGTTATTCGCACCCGGATCCGGATCGCATCGGCCAGCGGGTGTCGACGGACCCGTCGGTGCCGCTCTCGGGGAAGACATTCGTTGGCACCCAGACCGGAACGCTGGGGGAGTCATGGCGGGCGAAAGTGCCGGTGCGCGCGGAGGACGGCGCGGTGATCGGCACGGTGTCGGTCGGCATTCTCGAGTCGGCGCTGCGGGACGACTTCGTCGGAGGGCTGGGGGCGCTCGTGCTGCCGCTGATCGCGTCGACCGTTGTCGGCATCTTCGGTGCCGCGTGGGTGACAGCGATCATCCGCCGGAGGATCTACCGGCTGGAACCGCAGGAGATCGCGTCGCTCGTGGGTTCGCGCGAGACGATGCTGCACGGCATGAGCGAGGGCATGATCAGTGTCGATGAGGCGGGAGTGATCGTGCTCGTCAACGATGCGGCACTCGAACTGCTCGGACTCGACGAGGATTCATTGACGGGCCGGGTGGCGGCGGAGGTGCTCGACCCCTCACTGGTCGGTGTGCTGCAGCGCGGTGAGCCTGGCGGGCAGCTGGTGCTTGCGGGTGAGCGGATCCTCGTCGCGCGAAGCACCGGTACCGAACTGGAGGGGAAGACTGTCGGTGCGACGCTGCTGGTGCGTGACCACACCGAGCTGCACCAGTTGCTGCGGGAGATGGACGGAGCGCAGTCACTGACCAACGGGCTCCGGGCGCAGGCGCACGAGTTCGCGAACAAGCTGCACGTGATCTCGGGACTTCTGGAGCTCGGGCTCGTCGAGGACGCGCGAGCGTTCGTGGAGCGCACAGGGACGGGTGGGGCGCTCAGAGTGCCGGGCGAGGAGGTGCTCCGTGAGTTCCCGGAGCTCGCTGCGCTGCTGCTGGTGAAGGCAAGCCATGCGCGGGAATTGGGCATGTCGGTGTCGATCAGCCCGTCTGCCCCGTTGCCGGCGTGGTTGAGGTCTGCTGCTGCGCTCACCTTGCGCGGTGACCTCGTCACCGTGGTCGGGAACCTTCTCGACAACGCACTTGAGGCGTGCTCGGCCGGGAACCGCATCCAGCTCGGCTTCGCGGTCGAACCGTCGCTCATCCGTGTGACCGTCGACGATGACGGCAACGGCATCCCGCCTGACCAGTATGAGCGGGTGTTCGAGGAGGGCGTGAGTTCGAAGGCGACGGATGCCGACAGCCCCGCGTTGCGTCGGCGCGGCATCGGCCTCGCGCTCGTGCGGCGCACGGTGTTGCGGGCCGGCGGAACGGTGAGCGTCGGGCGCTCGGAACTCGGGGGAGCGGTGTTCACCGTTGACCTTCCGGTCGGGGACCTGCCTGTGATGGCGGCGTTGACCGACCTGCCGGCCGCCGAGGACGTGCCGGCGGTGCTCAAGTGATCGTTTCATCGAAGCTGCGGACGGTCATCGTCGACGACGACGTCGAGGTGGCGTCGTTGCACGCGAAATTCGTTGGGGCGCATCCGGCGTTCGATGTGGTGGCAACCGCGCACAGCGGCCCGGAGGCGCTGTCGCTCATCGCTGACTGCCGGCCGGATCTCGTGCTGCTGGACTTCGACCTGCCTGGGCTTCCCGGGCTCGAGGTGCTTCGCGACGTGCGGGCGATGGGTGGGGCGCAGCCTGAGGTGATCGCGGTGACCGCGGCTCGCGATGTCGACAGTGTTCGGCAGGCGCGGAGTGCCGGCATTCAGCACTATCTGGTGAAACCGTTCACGGCGCTCGATCTGCGTGCGCGGCTGGACGATGTGGCGCGTGACCGACTCGCGCTCGTGGCATCCGGAACCCGGGAGGAACTCGCGCAGCGTGACATCGATGCGTTGATGCGTACCGGCGGCCGCGGTCGGGTGCAGCTGCCGAAGGGGTTGAGCGGTGAGACGCTCGTTACCGTCGAGGAGGCGCTCGGTTCGGCGCCGAATAGTTCGGCGGGGGAGATCGCTGAGTTGTCGGGTATTTCGCGGGTGAGTGCGCGGCGATACCTGGAGTATCTGGTGGAGATGAAGCGGGCGCAGAAGACGCTCGACTATGCGACATCCGGCCGCCCGTCGACGCGGTTCTCGGGGAGTCGTGTCGGCTGAGTGCAGGCTCCTGTTCGTGACCGGGCGAGCGTTAATTGTCCTGTAGCATTGACGAGGTCGCCCGTGAGGGTGACTGGTCGCGGGCTGTGGCGCAGCTTGGTAGCGCACTTGACTGGGGGTCAAGGGGTCGCAGGTTCAAATCCTGTCAGCCCGACCGAATGTCCCGGAAACTCAAGGGTTTCCGGGACTTTTTAGGTTAAGAGATTTGATTGAGTCATCACTACGTCATCACTTTGAGCACTTTTCAGCCGCTGACCCGGCCCTGTCATCCGGGGCGCTGAGGTCGGTTCCGGTCCATTTCGATCCTCCGGGATCGTCGTGCGCACCTTCTGGGTATGAGAAATCACAAATAGAACCCAACCTACAATACCACCGACCACTGGGGCCTGGAGCCCATGATGGACGTCCACGAGCTGGCCTCCTACCTCGGCATCCCGGTCTCCACGGTCTACGACTGGCGGGTGCACGGCAAAGGTTCCACCGCGTACCGGTTCGGCAAGCACCTGAAGTTCGCCGTCTCCGACGTGCGGGCCTGGATCGCCGAGCAACGCGACCCCACCAGCGGGCCCAGGCGCACCGATCGGCGGTGAGCTGAGATGCCCCGGCAACGGTTGAGCATCGGCACCTTCGGCGACATCAGCACCCACCTGTCGCCGACCGGCCGATACCTGGCGCGGACCCGCTACCGCGATTGGGACGGTCACGCGCGTCTGGTGCAGGCCAGCGGCACCACCGCCAAGGCCGCAGAACTTGCGCTGAAGAGCAAGCTCGCCGACCGGGACCTGTTCCAACCCGCCGACACGACCCTCACGCCGGACAGCCTGTTCAGTGATCTGGTGACCTACTGGCTGGAGGACATCGACTCGGAGGGCCGGATCTCCCGGACCACCCGGAACCTCTACGAGCGCAACATGCGCACCCTGGTCTCACCCGCCTTCGACCACCTTGCCCTGCGCGAGATCGGTGTGGCCCGGTGCGACAAATTCATCAAACAACTAGGGAAGATCTCCTACAGTCGCGCCAAACAGGCCCGGGTGGTGCTGCGGCTCGCCCTGGAACTGGCGGTGCGGCATGAGGTCCTCCCGCGCAACTCGATGGACCACGTTGGCCGCCTGCACCGCGAACCACACATCCAGGATGCGCTGATGGCACCCGAGGTGAATATGATCCGAGCGGCGATCGCCCAATGAGAGAGCGCCGC